>JANXVV010000403.1 GCA_025351525.1 Humisphaera sp.
CACGGGCTTCCAGCCCGTGTGAGCGGGTCGGAACTTAAAGTGAATCTGAGTTTAACGCTGCATTTGAATTCATGATCGCGAACACGGGCTGGAAGCCCGTGCCACCATTGAGGTTTCAAATGCGGAAGGCGGAGCCGATGCGAAAAATTCTTGCGATATTGATTGCGTCCGCTCTCGCCACCGCGCCGGTCTATGCGGTCAAGATCGCCGACATCACCCGCATCGACGGGCAGCGCACCAACAAGCTGACCGGCATCGGTCTGGTCACCGGTCTGAAAGGGACCGGCGATGGCGGCGACTATCTGCCGGCGATTCGCCCGCTGGCGGTCATGCTCGGGGCTTTCTCCAACGAAACGGAAGTGCGGGAACTTGGCGACGTGCAGAACATCGCGCTGGTCGGGCTGTCGGTGACCCTCCCCAAAGACGGCGTGCATATCGGCGATCAACTCGACGTGCAGGTGACCAGTTGGGGCAAGGCAACCAGCCTCAAAAACGGAAGCCTGGTCAACTGCCCGATGATGGGCCCGAAGCCCGAACCCAACGGCAAACTGTGGGCGATGGCCCAGGGGTTGGTGGTGGTCGACGACCCGACCAGCCCGACCAGCGGTGTGATCAAAGGCGGCTGCACTGTCGAGCGATCGCTGGAAATGCACTACATCTTTAACGGTAAACTCAAGCTCTTTCTCGAAGAAGCCCATGCGAGCTGGACCACCGCCGGCGCGATCGCGCAGGTCATCAACGATTCCGAAGCCAACGGCAAGGATGTGATCGCGACCGTGATCGATCCGAAAACGGTGGAGATCAGCATTCCCCTGGTGGAGCGCGAACAGCCGGTCGGATTCATTGGCCGCATTCAACGGCTGTCGGTTCCGGAACGGTTGCTGAACACCGAAGCGCGCGTCGTCGTGAACGACAAGACGCACACGATGATCTTCACCGGCGACGTGGAGATCAGCCCGACGATCATCAGCCAGCAGGGACTGACGATCACCACCATCAGCCCGGAGCGCAAGCCGACCGATCGGAATCCAATCGTGACGACGAAGCAGTTGGTGCCAATTGACACCACCAATACCGGCGGGGCGAAGTTGCAGGATCTGGTAACCGCGCTCGATCAATTGAAGGTTCCGGCGGAGGATCGGATCACGATCATCAAGGAACTGTATCGGTCGGGAAAGCTGCATGCGAAATTGATCACGGAAAATTGAGAGGCACATGATCCAATCCATCCAACCCATCACCGCCGCGAAGCATACGGAGCAGCTCACGCACCAGGCGCAAAAGCTGGTGGCGCAGACTTTTTACGGCACGCTGATGAAGCAGATGCACGACAGCCCGTTCAAGTCGCAGTTGATGGATGGCGGTCGCGGCGGGGCGGCGTTTCAACCGTTGATGGACCAGCATCTGATCGACCGCATGGCCAAATCCAGCGGCAAAAAGGCCGGCAAATTGATCCGCAGCGTGGTTCGCCGACTCGACCGGAATGATGGGTTGCGGAAATCGGCGGAAGGCGCTTCGACGACTTCACCGGCGTCGGGGAAAGACGGCGGATCGTCCCACGACGGTTCACCGCGACAGAACTATTTGCCCACGCGCCCGGCGATGCGTCAGAACCGTATCGAGCAGAATCCACTTCACGATGCGAGGTTCCATGTTGCGCCTGGTCTCCGAGCTTGAAGCGATTCTCAATGAACTGATCGCCGAGCATCAGCGGTTGCACAAGCATCTGCTCTCGCATCAGACGGCGATGAAGGGATTCGATCTGAAGGCGATGGATGCCACCGCCAATTTTCAGGAAGCCTCGCGATTGCGCATCGGCAAGCTGGAAACCAAACGGCGGTCGATCGTGGCTCAATTCAGCCGGTCGCAGGGCGCTCGGACGGATCTGACGATCGCCGAAATCGCGAAACTCGTACCGCAACGAGAAGATGCTTTGTTACAGCAGCGGGCGATGTTGAAGGACTTGATCGTGCAGGTTTCCAACCGCGCCCAAGTGGCCGGGAAATTGGCCGGTGCGGTGCTGGGGCATCTGAACACGATCGTTCGCCTGCTCGCCGGCGCGGTGGAAAAAGCGGGCCTGTATACCAAGCACGGTGTGCCGCAGGTGTCCTCGCGGATCGGTGTGATGGAAGCGGTGGGGTGAGATTCGTAATTCGTAATTGGATGCTTTGAGAAAGGTGGCATGGGCGTCTCGCCCATGCATTTATTCGGCCAAAAAGCATGGGCAAGGCGCCCTTGCCACCAGTAATTGAACTCTATGTCTCTCATCGGCGCTTTAAATACCGGCAGTTCGGCCCTGGCTGTGTCTCAGGCACAGATCCAGACGACGGGCAACAACATTGCCAACGCCAACACTCCGGGTTTCACGCGGCAGGTGGCGGGGCAGACGGCGCTCCCGACGCAGCAGATCCAAACCGGTTCGTTCATCGGCACCGGTGTGGATCTCACGGGGATTCAACGGCAGATCGATCAGGCGCTGGAAAGCCGGCTTCGCGCGGCGACGAGCGACACGACGGCGGCGAACAATACCCAGCAATGGCTTGGCCGGGTCGAATCGGCTTTCAACGCGTTGAGCGGGAATGATCTGTCGACGCAGTTGAGCACGTTTTTCAACAGTTGGTCGAACCTGGCCAACACGCCGCAGGATGCCGGGCTGCGGCAGGTGGTGTTGGCGAATGGCGGCACGGTCGCCAAAAATTTTCAAGACCTTCGCGGGCAGCTTGTCGGATTGTCGGGCGATGCCGCAAATGAATTCAAGGCACTCGCCGGGCAGGCGAATGATCTGGCGCAGCAGGTGGCGGATTTGAACGGGCAGATCGTCATCACCGAGGGCGGCAGCGGTGGAAGCGCCAACACGCTGCGCGATCAGCGCGATCAAGTGCTTAAACAATTGTCGCAACTGGTAAATGTGCAGACGATCGAGCAGCCGAATGGATCGGTGAATGTGTATGTCGGTTCCGAACCGCTGGTGAGCAACGCGCAAAATCGCGGGATCGCGGTGAAGTCGACGACGATCAACGGGCTGACGGCGTACTCGGCGACATTTAAAGCGGATGGCGGCACGCTCAACATCACCAGCGGCCAACTCGGCTCGCTGACGGCCGTGCAGCAGCAGATTGGCGACGCGGTCGCGAAGCTCGATACGCAGGCCAACGCACTGATCTTTCAATTGAACAAACTGCACGCGTCCGGCCAGGGCTTGCAGGGAGCCGCCAACATCACCGCGACCAATGTCGTGAATGATCCGACCGTGCCGTTGAACAACCCGAAGAGCGGTTTGAAATTCGCGGCAAACAACGGCAGCTTCGTCGTACACGTGAAGCAGACGGGCACCGGGTTGGTCAGCAGCACGCTCGTTCAAGTGGATCTCACCGGCCAGCCGACGGACACAACGCTCAATTCACTTAAGGCCTCGCTGGCGGGTATCGGCGGAGTGAATGCCACGATCGCCGGCGGCAAATTATCGATCGCGGCGGCCAGCCCGGATGTGCAGATCAGCTTCAGCCAGGATACCAGTGGGGCGCTTTCGGCGCTCGGACTCAACAACTTTTATACCGGCAGCAGCGCCCGCGATATCGCGGTGAACCAAGCGTTGGTCGGTCAACCTTCGCTGCTGGCGGCGGCGAAAAACGGCGCGCCGGGCGACAACCAAACGGCCCTGGCCATCGCCGCGCTGGAGAGCCAACCGGTGGCCTCGCTGAACGGATCGAGTCTCAAGGAATCGTATCAGGCGCTGGTCAATGGCATCGCCACCGCCACCGCCGGCGCGAAGACGACCGCCGAGGCTTCCAAAAATATCACCGACACTCTGCAGGCGCAGCGCGATTCGCTGAGCGGGGTGAGCATCGATGAGGAAGCCGTCAATCTTCTGAAACAGCAGAGGGCGTTTCAGGGAGCCGCGAAATTGATCTCGGCGGTCGATGACATGATGAAGACTCTTTTGGCAATGGCTTGATATTTTATGCCCATCGTTCCCCTTTCCATCGCCCGCGTCAGTGATCAGTTGCGAACCAACTCGGCGCTGTCCGCCATCGCCAAAACGCAGGCGGATCTGCTGACAGTGCAGAATCAAATCTCCACCGGCAAGCGGGTCAACATTCCCAGTGACGATCCAAGCGCGGCGGCGATCATCCAGCAGTTGCAGAAGACCCTTGCCAGCCGCGACGGCTACGCCGCCAATCTTCAAAGCGCCACGAGCCAACTCGGCGAGGTGGATTCGACGCTGGGTGACTTGACCGATGTGCTGCAACAGGCGGAGACGATCGCCTCGGCGAATGTCGGTTCGGATGTCACCGCATCTCAGCGCGCCGCGGCGGCGGAACTGGTCCGAAGCCTCACCAGCCAGGCGCTTAGCACCGCCAACAAACAATTCCACGGCGTCTATCTTTTCGCCGGGGACCGCTCGACGACCGCTCCTTTTATCGACAGCAACGGCAAGATCAAATACGTGGGTTCATCGACCGTGCTGCAAAATCAGTTCGATGAAAACTCGCTGCTGCCGTTTGAAGTGAACGGGGAAAAGGTGTTCGGCGCGCTCACGACGCAAGTCGCCGGGACCGTCAATCTGGCCCCGGCGCTGGCGGCAAACACGCGATTGATCGATCTGGGCGGCGCGGCCGGCAACGGGATCCATCCCGGTTCGATCCGCATCGGGAATGGATCGGCGACTGCGGACATCGACCTCACTCAGGCGGGAAATATCGGCGATGTAATCAGCGCGATCAACAAGGCCGGATTGCCGGGAATTACCGCATCGCTTGGCACCAATGGCATTCAACTGACCGGCGCGGGAAATCTCAGCGTGAACGAAATTGGCGGCGGTACAACGGCGGTGGACCTGGGTGTTTTCACCGCAGTCGGCGCCGGCGCGGGGACGCCGATCAACGGCCAATCGCTTGCGGCACAGGTCACCCCGCTCACGCGGCTTTCAACGTTGCGAAGTGGGGCGGGACTCGATCTTTCCGGCCTCACCCTCACGAACGGCGGCATCACCACTCCCGTCAATTTCAGCGGCGCGCAGACGGTCGAGGACTTGCTGAACATCGTCAACGGCTCGAAGGCCGGTGTGCTGGCCCGGATCAATTCCACCGGCACGGGGATCGATATCGTGAATCCCACGCAAGGCACCGCACTGACGGTTTCGGAAAATGGCGGAACCACCGCGGCACAACTCGGGGTGCGGAATTTCACGACCGCGACGAAGTTGTCCGACCTCAACGGCGGGCAGGGTGTGCGGACGATCGCCGGGCCGGATTTCCAAATCACCCGGCGGGATGGCACTGCATTCTCGGTCGATGCCAATGGATTAAACACGGTGCAGGATGTGATCAACGCGATCAACACCGCCGATGGCGGCGCGGGCGTGACCGCAGGTTTCAACGGCAATACCAACGGCATCACCCTGACGGATACGACGGGCGGCGGCGGTGTTTTACTGGTGTCGCCCCTGAACGCTTCGAGTGCAGCCCTCGATCTGGGATTGACCACGGCGGCGATTGGCAACACCCTCACCGGCACGGATGTGAACCCCGTGCAATCGACCGGCCTGTTTGCGAATCTTGCCAAGCTGACGAGTGCGCTGCTCAACAACGACACGACAGCCATCACCGCCGCCGGCGTCGGGATTCAGGCGGATCACGATCGGGTGGTGCTTGCCCGCGGAGAAGCCGGCTCGCAGGTGAAAGGGTTGGAGGCACGGCAGACGCAATTGGACGGTGAGAACATTGCCACCAAATCGCTGCTGTCGAATCTGCAGGACACCGATTTCACCACGGCGGTGACGCGATTTCAGGCGCTGCAAACGTCGCTTCAAGCCAACTATCAATTGACGGCGAAGGTGCTGCATCTGTCGCTGTTGGATTTCCTGGCGTGAGTGAATTCACGGCACGCGGTTTGTTGTTGCGACGCTGAAGACTTGTGTGATTGTAGTAAATGCAGTGAATGTACGAATGGCGCGTTTAAAGTTGCGCGGGAGCGCAGAAATGGCGCGGGGATCAATTTAAAAACCGGTGGCATGGGCGTCTCGTCTATGCTTCGTTTAAAACGCAGAACATGGGCGGGACGCCCATGCCACCTTGAAGAATCAGTTCGCGGCGGATGCCGCGAGATGCCCGGGAATTTCGGGAACGCACGCGTGTGCGATGTGTCCTGCGAAAGCGGGCGAGAAATGGAGTTCGCATGTCTTATGCAGATGTTCTAGTCATGTCAGAGATCGCGTCAGAGCCTCGGGCCGAGCTGGAGATCCAGACCACCCGCTTCGGGCGATTGACGGTGGATGCCGAGCGCATCATCACGTTCCCGCGCGGGCTGCTGGGTTTTCCCGGCTTCCAGCGCTACGCGCTGATTCAGGCCGGGGAGGATAACTACTTCTTCTGGCTCCAGTGCATCGAGGACGCGAGCCTCGCGTTCGTCGTCACCGATCCCAGCATCTTCTTCAAGACCTATGAGGTTCCCCTGAAGGAGGAGACGATGCAGGAGTTGGCGCTGACTGATCCGTCCTTCGCGCAGACCTTCGTGATCTGCAACAAGGTCGGTGAATGGCTCACCGGCAATCTGTTGGGCCCGATCGTCGTCAATGCGGCGAATCGGACGGCACAGCAGGTGGTGCTGACGGAGAAGCGCTGGACGACCCGCCAGCCGCTGATGCAGTTGCAATCGAATATGCCTCTGGCGAAGTCGGCATAGTTTTGCCGATCTCGAGTGGTTATGGTCAGGAGTCGCGGCACGTTTGCCGCGGCACGTGCGACACGGAAGTCGCGCGAAAGCCGAGCCCGCGAAATCCCGAATCATCGATGAAAACCTTGCCTGAGGCCGGCGCAACAGGCGCACGGCATCGGGCGGGGGCGGGATTTTTCGAGGCTCTTTGCTCTGGAAGGAGCCAGATATGTTGGTATTGTCCCGTCAGCGCGATGAAACGATCATTATTGGAGACAACATCGAGATCACCGTCGTCGATATTCGCGGCGACAAAGTGAGGCTGGGTGTGAGCGCTCCCAAAGAGATCAGCGTGCATCGCAAGGAAGTTTACGAAGCCATTCGCCGGGAAAACCGGGAGGCGGCACAGGTGAAACCCGAGGATCTGTCGGCGTTGGGGAAGATGCATCCCCGCATGCCCAAGGGCCCCGAAGAGAAGAAGCAATGAAATCCCTACATAGCCCCCGGCATGCCGGGGGAAACCACCCCTGAAGAAGAACGACATCCTGGGTCCGGGTGAGATTCCCCCCGGCATGCCGGGGGCTATATAGGGCAATAATGCATGATTCCGATTTGTCGATCACAATGTGGATGGTAATCTAAACATCCGGGTGAGATTCGCCTTCGCCGAGTCAAGACATACCTTCCAAAAAAAAGGTTGCCTTAATTTCCGGGCGACATGGGTGTCCCGCCAGTGCCATCTGGAATCTTCTCAATCCCGCGATTGAAAAGCGGTCGATTTTTTCTCAAACGTGCAGGGGCTGTAAGGCAGCGTCCACAGATCCACCAGCGGGTCTGCGGGAGTTCGCAGCAGTTCGGTGTAATCGATGGGATTGGAATACTCGAACCAGCAATCGCGCCGGCGAGCTTCGGAGCAACCGGTGGCAGTGAGCAGGGCGGCCATCAGGAGTAATTTGGCGAGCTTCCGCATCGTTGCATCCTACCGGAATTTCCGCTTGAAACGAAGATGTCTTCCAACCTCTACCGTTTAGCGGCGCGCCGCTAAACGATCGGTGCGACTACACCGCCGCCTCTTCCATCTCCATATCCATCACCGCCGCGACTTGATCGTCGCTGGCGGCGGTCGTGATTTCCGGTTCCACCGCCTCTTCCTTAAACAGCCTCTGTTGCTCGAGGCGCTTTACCCGCTTGGTTCCCGCGCCGACCAGTTGCACCGATCCGCTGCCGAGCAGTTGATCGAATTCACCGACAACCGCATCCATCGGTCTCAGTCCCATCTCGTTGCCGAGTTTCATCGTCACCATTCCCGAACCGTTGTACGGAACCTGCAGGAAGATCGGCAGATTTCCCCGGTGTTGCTTAATCAATGGCGTGAGCTGTTTGACGATATCGGTCGTGACGCGCTCGCGGTCGAGTTTCAGTACCACCGCCGTCGTCAGCCGGGCGGTGGAATCGGCGATGGGGATGATCTCGTTCACCAGCAGGCTTGGGGTTTCGCGCTTCTTGTCGATTTTACCGCGGACGAAAACGATGCTCTCCTTGTTGACGGCGTCCGGATATTTCGCGGTGATGCTCGCCAATGCCTCGGCGAAGACCATCCCTTCAATCTGGCCGTCCATGTCTTCCAACGTGATGATCGCCCACTTCTGTCCCTGCGATCGACCGCTCTTGGCGACCTTCGTTTTCACATCCGCCAGCATCCCGCCGATGGTGACCTCCGTGCCTTCGCTGCACGCCATCGCCTCCTTGGTGCTGGCGGTGGTGTATCGGTCGATGGCCGACTGATGCTCGGTCAGCGGATGGCTGGTGATGTAGAATCCGAGCAGGTCTTTTTCCATCTTCAAAAGCTCGGCGCTTTTCAGTTCCTCCACATCGGGCAGCGCGCCGCCGACCATGCTGGCGGCAGTCGGCGCGGCGGACTTGGCGGGGCCGGCGAACATATTCAGTTGCCCGCTGCGCTTGTCGTTTTGCGACTGCTGTCCCATCTCGACGGCTTTATCGACCACCTGCATCAGCGCGGCGCGCTTCGCATTGTTCTTGCCGGCGAATGCGCCGCATTTGACCAGCGCCTCGATCGTGCCGCGCGTGACTTGCCGTAGATCGACCCGTTCGGTGAAGTCGAAGATGCTGCTGAAGTCGCCCCGTTCGGTGCGCTGGGCGATGATGGCTTCGACCGCTTTTTCCCCCACGCCGCGAACCGCCATCATGCCGAAGCGGATGACGCCTTCGATTTTGGGATCCTTCTTTTTTTTGCCGCGAGAGGAAGAAGCGCGGCCGTCCGGGCCACCGCTAAACGGAATTTCCGCGACGTAGGCGGGGGTGAAGTCCTTGTCGGAGATATTCACGTCAGGAGGCAAAACTTTGATGCCTTTCGACCCATCCGGCATGGTAAGTCGGCGGCATTCCTCGATGTACTCGACGACTTTTTCAGTGGACCCCATTTCAAAGGTCAGCACCGCCGACATGTATTCGACGGGGTGGTAGGTTTTCATGTACGCCGTCTGAAACGCGATGATGGCGTAGCGAGTCGAGTGGGATTTGTTGAAACCGTACCCGCCGAATTTCAGGATGTGCTCAAAAATTTCCTCGGCTTTTTCCTGGCTCACTCCCTTGGCAATGGTCCCCTTCAAAAATTGCGGCTTCATCTTCGAGATCACGTCGCCCATCTTCTTGCTGATGGCTTTGATCAATTTGTAAGCGCTGCTCAACTCGATCCCGCCGAGTTGGTTGAAAACCTGCATGACCTGTTCCTGATAGCAGTTTTTAACCACGATTCCATTAGCAACTAAATTATGATGTTCGGCGACGGACATGCCGTAGAACTGTTGGTTGACGACACGCTCAATCTTGATGATGCGCATGTATCGCACCGATCCAAGATGGATGCCGGCCTTCATGGCAGTGCTGGATTTAATGAAGGGAAAATCATGATTCATTCCAGCGCGCATGACGCCAGTTCGTGCCGAGAATGCGTGGAGGGATTCGTCGACGTGGATCGCCTCAAACAAAGCCGGACGTGGAACCCATCCGACTGCTTTGCCCGAAGTCTTCTTTCCCTCAAAAATTCGGACGAGAAGGTGCGGACCGACGATTTTTGCGAGGCGATTCAAATCCCAAAACTGAATTCGGTGCGTTCGTAATGTGGCGGAAATGCCTTCCAATTGGCAAAGGCGGCGCACATCTTCAAGAAGCTCTCGTGAAATAGAAGTGAGAAAGCAGACGGCGGATCCCTTGCGGTTCATAGCCGTGCATCCGTCGGCATCCAACAATCCGCCCAGAAATGCAGCGCGTACCGTTGAGTTACATCGGAAGATCGCTTCCGGCACGCGTTTGCGGTTTGCTTTGACCTTCAGGCCGTGTACTTCAAGTAGATGATGCAGTCGGGTCTTGCGGTTTCCCTGGGTCGGACTGTCCAGCAATTGCGGGTGTGAAAGGCTCGCGTACCAGCAACGGCCATGGAAATAACCATGAACTCGAAGGCCGGGCATCCGCTCGGCAAACCAATCCATCAACCGAAGATGATCTTGTTCTCGACCCGTTGCAAGACATATTCCTTTCCCGGTGAGGCATCCATCTCCGACGAGAGCACCCAGCAAATAGGCCACGTCTGTATCCGTTCCAAGCCATGGCGCCAGATGGCGGGCCGTGGGGCGCTCCTGCGGTAAATGAAGGCCGACGACCACTAGATCGTTTGCGGGATCGAGTGCGCCTGCCTCTTTCATCCCGTCAAAGGTGTAAACGCTATGATCCTCCGTCAGGGTGACCGCATAGCCATTTGCCAGTGTGATGCGCACCCCATCTCCGTGACGAGTTGGTGCGCAGCCATGACACTCCTTGGTCTCAAATTCCAGCGTCGCTCGGTTGAGAGAATGCACGCGATCACCTCGCCGCACATCCTTGATCGGCTTCTCTGTGCCGTCCGCCATGGCAATTCGTACATCTTCGTGAATGCACATAATGCCGTAGGTTTCCTCCAGGATTTTATCCATGATCGGATGCACCTTCGGCACCGCTTCACGGCCATGTTTGCGGTTGCAATAGCTGGGGATCAGCTCCATCGGCCCCGGTCGATACAGGGCGTTGGCGGCGATGAGATCTTCCAATCGGTCGGGCTGCATCTTCATCAGCAGATCCTGCATGCCGCCCGATTCAAACTGGAAGATGCCGCGCGTCTCGCCGCGACAGAAAAGAGACAGCACTTTTTCATCGGTGAGGTCGACCTTCTCGATATCGATGCGCCCTTTTTCATCGAGCGGCGGTTCCTGCTGGTCGGGCGACCATTTCACGGGTCGTTCGTCGCGGGTTTTGCGTTCGAGGTCGATGGAGCGGGTGATGCTGGAGAGGGTTCGCAGGCCGAGGAAGTCCATCTTCAGCAGGCCGCACTTTTCGGCGATGGGGCCTTCAAATTGCGTCAGCACGTTGCCGTCGCTGTCGCGATAGAGGGGGACGATATCATCGAGCGGTTGATCGGCGATGATGATGCCGGCGGCATGGCAACCGGCGTTTCGGCAAAGGCCCTCCAGCCGTTTGGCGATGTCGATCACCTGCTTGATGACCGGCGAATTGCGGTAGAGATCGTCCATCTCCGGGACCATCTTCATCGCCTTGTCGATGGTCATGCCGGGAGTCGGGGGGATAAGCTTGGTGAGCTTGTCGATCTCGCCGAGCGGCACGCCCATCACACGGCCCACATCCTTGCAGGCGGCTTTCGCGGCCAGGGTGCCGAAGGTGATGATCTGGGCGACGTGGCCGTATTTGTTGCGGACGTATTCGATGATCTTCTGCCGCCCGTTCTGGCAGATGTCTATGTCGATATCCGGCATCTCATTGCGGCTTGGGTCCATGAACCGCTCGAAGAGCAGGTTGTATTTAATCGGGTCGACATTGCACAGGCCGAGCAGATACCCGACCATCGTCCCGACGCCCGAACCTCGGGCACCGACGGGGATTCCGTTGTCGCGGGCGTAGTTGCAAAAATCCCAGACGATCAGGAAGTATGAGCAGAATTTTTTCGTGATGATGACGGAGAGTTCGTATTCCAGCCGCTGGCGAATATCGGCGGAAACTTCAGTGGTGCCGTACCGCCAGAGCAGTCCTTCTTCGCAGAGCTGCGTGATGTAGAGTTCATCATCCTGCTTGGTAGCATGAGCTACCAGCCCATGTTCTTGTTTTGATTCAAAAACAACCGGTTCAGAAGACATGGGCTGGTAGCCCATGCTACGAAGAAGTTTTTCCTTCGGAACTTTGTAGACGGGGGAGTAGCGCTTCGTGAAATCCAGTTCGAGATTGCACATGTTGGCGATGCGGACGGTGTTATCCATCGCCTCGGGGAAACCATCCATCGCCTCGCGCATTTCATCGGGGCTTTTGAGATATAACTGCGTCGGGTACTTGATGCGATTTTCCTCGGAGACCATCCGCCCCATGCTGATGCAGCAGAGCACATCGTGGGCGAAGTGATCCTCCTTGTTCAGGAAGTGAACATCGTTCGTGCCGACCAGTCCGGCGCCGACTTTTTTGGCCAGTTCCGCCAGCTCCGGGTTCACGGCATCCTGTTCGGGGATGTGCTTTTGAACTTCGATGAAAAACCGCTCGGGCCCGAAAATATCGAGGTAGGTTTCCGCGACCGCCTTGGCCGCCTTCATGTCCCGCTTCATGAACGCCGAGGCCACTTCGCCACCCAGACACGCGCTGGTCGCGATCAACCCTTTGCTGTACTCGCGCAGAATTTCCTTGTCGATTCGCGGCTTGTAATAGAAGCCCTCTTTATACGCCAGGCTGCTCAGCTTTTTAAGATTGTGATACCCTTCGAGGTTTTCCGAAAGCAGCAACAGGTGATACGCCGACTCGCCATGCGCGGTCGATCGATCGCGCCGGTCACCGGGAGCCATGTAGGCCTCCATGCCGAGGATCGGTTTGATCCCCTCTTTTTTGCACTCGTTGAAAAACTCGATGACCCCGAACATGCAGCCATGATCCGTGATGGCCAGCGAATCCATCCCCAGGGCCTTGACCCGCTTGACCAGATCCGAAATTCGGCAGGCCCCGTCGAGCAATGAATAGTGTGTGTGAACGTGCAGGTGAACGAACGAACCCATGATGATCCTTACTGCGGGAAGAGGCGACCAGTTCGCTTATACGTCAACGGGAAGTGAGGGACAATGATCGAGCAATGCATCGGCAAAAAGATGTGATACATTGGTTGTAATGAATGACCGTTCCCAGCTGCTTTCAGAACTGCGTTTGCCAGAATCCACGAATCTCGATGCGATGGGGTTGGAAGACGCGGTGGCGTTGATGAATGCGCAGGATGCGATCGCGGTGGCGGCGGTGGGGACGGAGAAAATTAACATCGCAAGAGCCATCGCGTTGATCGTCACGGCGTTCAAAGCAGGCGGGCGATTGATCTATTTTGGGGCCGGCACGAGCGGACGACTGGCGGTGTTGGACGCCTCCGAATGTCCACCTACGTTTCGGGTCGAACCTGAACAAGTGCAGGGTGTGATTGCGGGCGGGGAGGCCGCGATG
>JANXVV010000324.1 GCA_025351525.1 Humisphaera sp.
ATCGTCTTCATGGGCGATGGAACCTTCTTCCATTCCGGTCAGATCGCCATCAGCAACAGCATCAAAAACGGGCAGGATCTGACCTACATCATCCTCGAAAACGGCACCACCGCGATGACCGGCCATCAGGAACATCCCGGCACCGAAGAGGATGTGCTGGGCAATCACACCTGGCTGCAGGACATCGAAACCATCGTGCGCGGCATGGCCGGCACCAGCCCGCTGACGGTCACCAAACTCAGCCCCGCCAACCGCTCGCGCTACAAGAGCGTACTTGAAAAAACGATTCTTTCCGATGGTGTGAAAGTGATCATCGCCGACAAGGAATGCGGCATCACCTATCACCGCGCCAAGAGCCGCGATGAGCGGAAGATCATCAAGGAAAAAGGGTATCTGCCGAAGAAGACGCACATGAACGTCACGCCGGAGGTGTGCGAGAATTGCCTGGAATGCACCAAGCAGACCGCGTGTCCGGGATTGACGACGATCGAGACGGATTATGGCCGCAAGATCGACACGGATCTGACGCTGTGCGTGAATGACGGCGCCTGCGAGCGCGTGGCGGTGAGCAACGATTTCGGCACGACCGTCAAACCCTGCCCGAGCTTCGAGCAGGTGACGGTGGTTCGCCAGCATCGCCGCCGCTACATGCTGCCGCACATGGCGCTGGACAAGCTGCACGATCCGACCGCCCTGCACACCATGAAATCCACCGGCGACGCCTGGCGCGTGCACCTGAGCGGTGTCGGCGGCATGGGCATCGGCATCGTCACCAGCATCCTCGTCCGATCCGGTCACAAGGAAGGCTACCGCGTCATCTTTCAGGACAAAAAAGGCCTGGCCATCCGCAACGGCGGCGTGTTCGCGCAGATCACGTATATTAAAGACGATGAGGAAGTTGCCAGTGGTCAGTTGCCGGCTGTCAGTGAAGAAAAACTCATCGCTCAAATCTCCGCTTCACTCAGTCCCCAGTCCTCAGTCCTCAGCCCTCCCTACCCCACCACCGGCATGATTCCCTACGGCCGGGCCGATCTGCTCTTCGGCATCGACATCCTCGAAGCCGCCCGCGCCACCGACCCGCGAGAAGGCTTCCGTATTGCCGCGAAGGATCGCACCTGCGCGGTTCTCAATCTCCACAAACAGCCGACGGTTTACACGCTGCTCGGCAAGCAGGATTTCGACCCGGAGAAACTGCGCGATCTCATCTACGAGCAATGCCGCGAGGATCACAGCTATGCCAAAAATCTGGCCCAACTTTGCGAGCAGCGTCTGGGCAGCAAGCAATACTCCAACATCATGATGCTCGGCGTGGCGTTCCAACTGGGGTTGATCCCGGTCTCGGCACACAGCCTGGCCTGGGCGATCAAGGACACGATTCGCCGCGATCATCGGAAGAATCTGAAGGCGTTCAACATTGGCCGCAAGCTGGCGTTGGAACCGCGCGCGCTGCCGAATAAACCGATCCCGGAAACGTGGGAGCAGTTGGTCACCAACAAGTGCCGCATCCTGCGGAAGACAAGGTTTCGTGGCCGCAAGTGGTCGATGCATCTGGAGCAACTGGTGCATTGGGCCATGAAGCAGATGCGGAATCTGTCCGAGGATTCCAAGTACGATCTGGCGGTGCGCATTTACGATCTGTTGCAGTATCAGGATCAACTTTTCGCACGGCAATACATCGAGTTGGTTCGCGGCGTTTACAAGCGGGACAGCGAGGAAAACCGCTACGCCGTCACATCCGCGGCGATCTGGAATCTGGCCAAGGTGATGCTGATTAAGGATGAGCCGTATGTGGCGTATCTGTTGACGCGCTACGAGAAAAAGCAGCGCGACATCGCCAAGTACGGCGTCGATGTCAGCAACGGGGACAAGCTGGTCTACCGCCATCACACCAGCCCGGAGTTCAACATCGGCCGTCGCCGCATCCGGCTGAAAATCACCACGCACGACTGGCACTTGAACCTGGTGCGGCGGATGAAGTGGTGGCGAAAGCTTCCGGGCTGGCATCGCCGCGAAGTGGAATTTCGCGACTGGTACATCGGCCTGCTCGACCGCGTGAATCTCGCGACCCCGGGCGGTTATGTGCAGGCCCTGCGGCTGCTGAAATCCCCGGAGCCGGTGACCGGGTATCGCGAAATCAGGTATCCGAAGATGAACGAGGCCCGGACGGCGGTCGAGGCGGAACTGACCCGCGTGCCGGAAAAAGCGATGGAAGAAAAAACCTCGATTCTGGAAAGCCTTCGATCCCCGACACACGTGTGATGTTTAGCGTTTAGCGCTGTCCCGGAGGGACGGGATTTTCCGAAGACGCGAAGAAATCCCGCCCCTCCGGGACGGCGCTAAACGAGGAAGAATTGAGTCATGCTGACAAGTGCTGACCAGCCTGACCTTTGGAACCTCATCCGCGGCGCGCCCTCCATCGACCCCGAGGCCCAGCACCAGTTGCTTGACGGTTTGGTTGCACGCTATGGCCTCCGGCTTACCCACTTTCAATCCCATTATCTGCCGAAGGGTGGTCGGCTCGCGTCGAATCATTGGGCCGATTCGGGCAGTTGAATGTTTTTCTGGTCCGCCCCGTCGACATCTTCGTCGGAAAACTGTTCGGCAAACGAACCAAGGAGCGGGATGATCTGCGGATGCTGATTAGATTGCCGGACCGGTCCGCGATTGTGAATCGCCTGAAAACCTCCGCGACGGCATTGCTCCCCGATCCCGGCCTTTGCGCGGATGCGAAAAAAAATTGGCGCATCCTTTTTAGCGAAGACCTCCCGGAATAAGCCTCGCTTTATTTTACACATTATCACACTTGAACCGCTTCCGGGAAAACGGAGAAGGCAGAGGATTTATGTATACTTGTTGCGAATTAGGGGACAAAATGGTGAATGTCCGGCTCAGTCTCAACCCTCACCGAATCACTCTCCCAGCATGAGATGGTGAGTGATCGCCCGGAGCAACATTTCCTGCTTGCGGCGAGCCGTGAGGATCGAGCGTAGGGACTCGCCGAGATTTCGTTTCATCATGCTGTTGATCGTCTCGCTCTGGGCGCGCTGGCCGTAGACTCCTT
>JANXVV010000325.1 GCA_025351525.1 Humisphaera sp.
CACGACCAAGACGGTCGGCCTTCCCAATCCCCCGACCGCACCGACCGGCCTTTCCGCCGCGACGGTTTCAGATACGCAGTTGTCGCTGGTCTGGACGGACAACTCGAACAACGAAACGGGTTTCAATGTCGAGCGTCAAAATGGCGCGGCCTGGACGGTGGTGGCCACGCTTCCCGCCAACGCCACGTTCTATATCGATGGCGGTCTGACGGCGGCCACGGGTTACACCTATCGCGTCGATGCCGTCAATGCCGGCGGGCCTTCCGCATACACCAACAGCGCCACGGCCACCACCAACACCGTCGGCGGCACACCGCCCCGCACCGACCTCACCACCTTCTTCCCCATCGGCGCGTTCCTGCAACCGACGTACACTTTCAGCGACTGGAAGGCACGCGGCGTCAACACCATGGTCGGCTTCGAGTCCTACGGCAGCGACACTTCACCCGAGCAATGGACCCAGGTTGCCAATGATCGCGGCCTGAAATACATGCGCGAACCACTGGCCAATCCCGCGCTCGATAAAACCGATCCGAATTTGATCTCATGGCTTTATAAAATCGACGAGCCCGATCTGGACACTCTCGCCATCGCCCAGGGGCCTGCTCTGGCGGAGTTCAATCGGCTGCGGTCGATCGATCCCACTCGCCCCATCGCCACTACTTATGCAGGCGGGTACATGCTCAATTGGATCGCGGGGGTGCGCGATCAGGCGTATTACCAGACGATGACGCAGTACACGGATTGGGTCATGCCGTGCATCTATCCGGTGACCGGCTGGAATCAACCGGAAAATATCAGCGGTGTCGGCAAGCTGGTCGATCGCGTCACCCAGTGGTTCCCCGGCAAGCGCAACATCGCGTACATCGAAACCAGCAACCAGAGCCTTTCATGGGTCGGCCCACAGGAACGCGGCGTGACCCCCGACGAATTCCGCGGTGAGGTCTGGGATGCGGTGATCCACGGGGCGACCGGTGTCGTCTACTTCCCGCATGCACTGTCTCCGTTTAATTACGATGCCACGCCGGCGAATGTCGTCGCGGAAATGACCACGCAGGATGCGCGATTGACGAAATACGGCGCGGCCCTTCTCTCCACCCAAAATCCCGCCGGAACGAGCATCTCGAACAACGGCACCATTGAAACTGCGTGGCGGGTCTTCAACGGCAAGAAATATTATTTCACGTTGAACCTGTCGGCCAACGCGGTGAACAATGTTTCGCTGGCTACGACCGGCTTGCCTGCCTCGACAACGCTGGCGGTGGATGGGGAGAGTCGAAATGTGACGCTGCAAGGTGGAAATATCGTCGATAGCTTTAAACCCTACGAAATGCATGTGTATGTCGGATAAATGGACATGGGCGGCCTGCTTGGCGTTGATATTCCACGAGAGGAACAGTCGCAGTGGGGCGATACGAGATAGATTTCAGGCCAAAGGCCCTTCGCGATATCAGGCGTCTTTCGCCGGAAATTTCGCGCCGGATAGAGAAGAAGCTGGATTTATTACGTCAAGATCTAAGCGGAGACGTGAAGCGACTCGTTGATTACACGCCAGGTTGGAGACTGCGCATCGGCGACTGGCGCGTGCTGTTTGAAGTGGAAAGCGCGTAGTTGGTTGTACACCGCATCGTGCATCGCTCGCAAGCCTACGAATGACAGGAATGTTCCATGTTGAAACTGAAATCCCAAGTTTGGACAAACGCCGATGGGAAGCGGTTCGTCGTGCTGCCCGAAGATGATCTCGCGCGCATTGCCGAGTTACTCGAAGATCGCGGATTATCCCGCATTCTTAAGGAAGCCAAACGCACCGATACGGGCACGGCCAGTATTCCTTTCGCTGAGGTAAAACGGCAACTCGCAACCCGTCGCCGGAACAAATCAACTTCCCGCACTTGATGCAACCGAAGGGCATGTCTGAATTCTTCAAACCGGCAAGCGCATCATTCCGCTTTTCGCCAAGCACGACAGTAATCCGTTCCGGCTCGCGTAAGGTCGCGATTGGAAAAACGGCGGCAAACGACTATCCTGCTTTTTTTGCACGGAGCGCTGCTTTTGAACCCGCAGATCATCGGTAAAATCGATCGCCGACTCGGCAAGCCGCTCTGCGGATTGCTGACGATTGCGCGTCGACTCGGGCAACTTTTTCTGCCGAACCGTGTGGCCGGGCCGGTGCGGAAAATCCTGTTCATCAAAATGATCGAGCAGGGGGCGACGGTGTTGGCGTATCGCGCGCTGCGAACCGCCGTCGACCGGGTGGGGCGGGAAAATGTGTACTTCTGGGTTTTTCAGGAAAACCGACCGATCCTCGATCTGCTCGACGTCATTCCTCCGGAAAACGTCATCGTCATCCACACCGATACGCCATTCCATCTTGCCGTGGGAATGCTCGGGACGCTCTGGCGCGCTCGTCGGATGAAGTTCGATGCGACCGTCGACATGGAATTTTTTTCCCGCGCCTCGGCCATCCTCGCCTTCCTCACCGGTGCCCGACGGCGGGTGGGTCTGCATCGATTCACCGGCGAAGGGCCGTACCGCGGCGATCTGCTGACCCATCGCGTGCAGTACAATCCGTATCTGCACGTCGCGGTGCAGTACCATCAGTTGGTCGAATCGATCTGGGTCGACCCGAAGCAGACGCCGTTGCTGAAACAGCCCGCGCCCAGGCTGGAAGATGGCGGATACGAGCCCCCGGAATTTATTCCCCGCGAAGGTGAAGTCGCCACGGTTCGCGGCATCCTTGCAAAGCTGGTCGGCCAACCGGTGGAGGGGCCGATTTTTCTCGTCAACCCCAACGCCAGCGATTTGCTGCCGCTCCGCAAGTGGTCGACCGGGCGATTCGTCGAGTTGTCGCAACGGCTGCTTCAAGATGAACCGGATGCGTTGCTGGTCATTACCGGCGCGCCCTCGGAGCAAGAGGCCGCCGAGAAGGTGGCTCACTCCATCGCCACCGAGCGCTGCATCAGCATCGCCGGTCACACGACCTTGCGGCAACTCATGGTGCTCTACACGATGGCGGATGTGCTGGTGACCAACGACAGCGGCCCGGGACATTTTTCATCGATGACGGCCATCGATTCGGTCGTGCTGTTCGGCCCGGAAACGCCGGCGCTGTTTGGCCCGCTGGGCCGAAATACGCACGTCGTCTGGGCGAATCTGTCGTGCAGCCCGTGCGTGAATGCGATCAATCACCGATTCTCCCCGTGCGATGACAACGTCTGCATGCAGGCGATCACGGTGGATGCGGTGCATTCGACGGTGAGCAATTTAATCCGACGGCGGCGGGTGAAGGCCCGGCCGCTGGCGGTCTTCGAGGCGGCAGGCTGAAGAAAAATGCCTGCCGCAATGGCGCAAAGAGCGCAAAGGGGGATGCAAAGAATTCATTCGGATTTCTTTGCGTTTCCTTTGCGGTTGCATTTTTTTCGCAAAAGCTCAGAGCCTGTTTAAGAACGCGGCCGCGCTCGCCGTAGCATGTGCTACCAGCCCATGATTTCTTGTGTTTAAATTCAAAAACATGGGCTGGTAGCCCATGCTACGAAAGCCTCCACCGTGTTTTTAAACACGCTCTCAGACATTGCGTTGGTCCGTTGAACGTTAAAGCTCGATCGGAAAGTAGTCCCGTTTCATGAAGATTCTCGACCGTTACGTCACCGCCAGTTTTATCAAGAACTACCTCTTGAGCTTCATGATTCTCGTGGGGCTGTATGTCGTTCTCGACATGCTGTTTAACTTCGACGATCTGATGGCCGTCCAGACGCGCGGGGGATACAGCGGCATTGAAACAGTCTGGCCGCTGCTGAGGACCCTGGGAGATTATTATTTCTATCAAATTTTCCTGTTCTTCGTGCAGTTGTCCGGCATCATCCCGATCGTGGCGGCGGCGTTCACGTTGATGCGCATGAGCCGTCAGAATGAGCTAAGTGCCATCCTCTCCGCCGGCGTACCGTTGCTGCGGCTGGCCTGGCCGATCATCGCCGCCGCCATCGTGTTGAATGCCCTGTTGATGGTCGATCAGGAATTGGTGATCCCGCAGATGATTCCAAAGTTGACGCGCAGCCACAACGAAGCCGGGCAGGCTTCGGGCAGCAGCTTCCAGATTCATTCGATGCAGGATGAAAATCGCAGTCTGCTTCTGGCGGCGAAGTACGTGCCGGATCCTGAAAAGCCATTCATGCAGGAGATCACGATCATTCGGCGGAACGAGGAATTCATGCCGGTGGCGCAAATCACCGCCGAGCGCGCCGACTGGGAGCCGCGCGTCAACGGCGGGCAATGGAAACTGACCCGTGCCAAAATCGTCACCGGTCTCGAGCCCGGCGGGAAGACGACGATTCGCGATTACACCGAGCCGTACAAAGGCAGCATCACGCCGGAGGAAGTGGGGCTGTATCGAAGCGGGGCGTTCGTGAATCTGCTGTCGACCGAGAGAATCAATCAACTGCTGGATCGCCCGTTGAGCTATGGCAGCGCGCAATTGTTGCGCGTAAAACACGCCCGCTTCACGCAGCCGTTGATGAATATCATTTTGCTTTTGCTGGCGATCCCGTGCGTGCTGACCCGCGAACCGGGCAAGCTGAAACGGGCGGCGATGAAATGCCTGCTGCTGAGCGGTCTTGGATTGGGCAGCATCTTTTTA
The DNA here is from genome assembly GCA_025351525.1 of Humisphaera sp. GTDB lineage: Bacteria > Planctomycetota > Phycisphaerae > Tepidisphaerales > Tepidisphaeraceae > JANXVV01. The sequence goes on from JANXVV010000325.1 coordinate 4,634, forward strand.
TGCACGATGCTCGGCGGGAAATCACCCAAGCCGGAGTGGGCCAACCAGTGGCCCGCCGCGATGGCATTCGTGCCGATCGTGATCTTCGGCCCGCTGGCGGTCTTTCTGCTGGATCGCGTCGAATCCTGAGGTCCATCGTTCAATGTGCATTCGATTGCATTTCGCGGGAATTTGGGGAGGATGTTCTTTTCAAAGCCATGACATGAGCGCCGCGCTCATGCGGCGTTTTTTTTTACGGGTGAATTCAGTCGCCCACTTTTCATTCATGGAGGAATGATGATGGCCGGTGCAGATATCACTTCCCTTTCGTTCGACACGCAACTGGAACGCGAATGGCTCGTCACCAACGGCCTGGGCGGTTTTGCCTCGTCGACGATTCCGGGCCTGAACACGCGGAAATATCATGGGCTGCTGGTGGCCGCCATGTCACCGCCGACGCGACAGATGGTGATTTTGTCGCGCGTGGAAGACAGTGTGAATTATCACGGGCAAAATTTTCCGCTCTCCAGTTGCGAATATCCGGGAGCGATTTCACCGCAGGGGCACCGCTTGCTGCGCGCGTTCGAGTTTGAGCCGTTCCCGCGCTGGGCGTATCAGGGGAATGACTGGACGATCGAAAAGCAACTGCGGCTGTTGCCGGGTGAAAATACGGTGTGTCTCAGCTACACCCTGCTGGGCGGTGCGCACGCGATCGAGTTGGAACTGAACCCGCTCTTCGCCCTTCGCGGCATGCACACCTTGATGTATCAATGGAATGGCCGACTTCTCGTCGAAAGCAGCGGAAGAGGGACGCCTTATTCGCACCATCGCGTACCGGCGACCAACCGAACGCCGGAAGTTTTCTTCGCGCACGATGGCCGATTTGAATCAGGCCCCGACTGGTATCTCAACACGATTTACCGCTGCGAGGACAAGCGCGGTTACGCCGGTCTGGAAGATGTTTGGCGACCCGGCACCGTGCGATGGACCCTGCAACCGGGACAGACGATTCATTTCGCTGCGAGCACCGATCCGATCGATCTGGGCCGCATCGTCAGCGAGAATGGACGAGAGGCTCAATCCATCGTGAACACGGTCGTGCAGGAGCAGAAAACCGATTCGACGTATGCCGAGTTGGTGAGGGCGGCGGATCAGTTTATCGTGAAGGGCACCGGTCCCACCGTCGACCCGTCGGTTGAAAAAGCGACGCACGTCATCGCCGGTTATCCCTGGATGGCGGAGGCGGGGCGCGATTCGCTCATCGCGTTTGCGGGATTGCTTTTGACCACGCGCCGATTCCGCGAGGCCAAGTCTGTGCTGCAACGGTACGCTTCGCGCGAGGATCGCGGTTTGATTCGGGCGGATATTCCTTTGGAAGGTTCAGCGGTTCAGCATTGTCCGGCGGATGTGTCGCTCTGGTTCGTCAACGCCGTCTGGCAATATCTGCGATACAGCGGCGACATCGATTTCGTTCTTGAGCAACTGTTTCCCGCGATCGAGTCGATCCTCCGACATTTTCGCGAGGGAACGGCGGCGGGAGTGGCCGTTGATGCCGACGGGTTGATCTCGAGCGGCGCACAGGGAATGGCCGCAACCTGGATGGATGCGAAACTGGGTGACTGGGTCATCACACCGCGACAAGGTCGGGCGGTGGAGGTCAACGGGCTCTGGTTTAATGCCCAATGCATCGCCGCCGCCCTGGCCCAGTCGGCAGGGCGGGAAGTACCTTGCACCGAGTGGTTGGCCGCTGCGGAAATTACCCGAGGTGCATTCAATCGACGTTTCTGGAACGACGAGGCGCAGTGCTGTTACGACGTGGTCGGTGAAGGCAAACCGGACGCGGCGATTCGGCCCAATCAGTTGTTCGCGATCAGCCTGCCGTTTGCGGTACTGTCGACCGATCGGCACGCGGCGGTTTTGAAAATCGTGCGGAACGAACTGCTGACGCCGTGCGGTGTTCGCACTCTTTCCGCCAACGATCCGAATTATCAACCGGTCTATCGCGGTACGGTCGTCGAGCGGGATCGGGCCTACCATCAAGGCACGGTTTTCCCGTGGCTTCTGGGGCCATACATCACCGCGCTCGTCAAAACCGGGGATCGAAAACTCGCCGTTCGCGATGAGGCGTTTGACGTGCTGAAAGGTTGTCTCACTCATCTGCATGGAAACGGCCTGGGCCAACTGTGCGAGTTGTTCGACGGCGATTCACCGCACCATTCCGGCGGACTATGCGCTTCAGCCCGATCGGTGGCGGAGATGCTGCGATGCTACGTCGAGGATGTTCTCAACCATTCTCCTTTGGTCGATTTGCAAAATGACGGTTCAACCACGGCAACATCCCAATCCACTTCGCCCATTTTTTCGTAGACCTATAGCAGACTGTGGGATATGCTAACAGGTGAAGGTGGAGGGCCGTCACGGGAGTACGAGGGTGTACGGACGCAACGTTAATAAATGTAGTGAGCTAGCGTGAACGCCCGAAGAATTGTTGAGGGATGCCCTGCGATGGCACTGCCGTGGCCTTCTTGCTGGAGTGAGTTATGCCAACGATCAAAAATGCCAACTCGTTAGTTTCCATCATCGAACGCAAACTGGATGTGTCGCGATTTCGCGAGCAGCATTGGGAGGGAACATTTTCTGAATATCTCGACATCGTCATGGAGACGCCGGCGGTCGCGCGAAATGCGTTTCAGCGCGTGTATGACATGGTCATCAGCTACGGCTCTGAAAATTACGCCCAGTTTAAGCAGGACTACACCCGCTACCCATTCTTCGGCGATCCACTCGAACACGGTGCGGATGCGATCTTCGGCCTCGAACGGCCACTGATGCAACTGGTCGATTTCTTCAAGTCCGCCGCCCAGGGCTATGGCACTGAAAAGCGAATTTTGCTGCTGCACGGGCCGGTCGGCTCCAGCAAATCCACCATCGCCCGGCTACTTAAAAAAGGACTTGAGCAATACAGTAAAACCGAGGCCGGAAAACTCTTCACCTACTCGTGGCGCTTGCCGCACCAAATGGCGAAGGGTGATGATGTGGAAACGTATGCTCCCTGCCCGATGCACGAGGAACCACTGCTGCTCATTCCGCAGGAAGCGCGGAAAGAGGTTCTCGATTCAATCAACGAGAAGCTGCCCGATGGCCGCAAGATCAAGCTGTATGGCGAGGTCTGCCCGTTCTGCCGCAAGGTGTTTGCTGATTTGATGGACCTTTACGACGGCGATTGGCGCAAGGCGATCGACCATGTGAAAGTGAACCGGTTGATTCTCGCCGAAAAAGACCGGCGCGGCATCGGCACATTCCAACCGAAGGACGAAAAAAATCAGGACAGCACCGAACTCACCGGCGACATCAATTACCGAAAGATCGCCGAGTACGGATCCGATTCCGACCCGCGCGCCTTCAACTTTGACGGCGAACTGAACATCGCCAATCGAGGCATCGTCGAATTCATCGAAGTGCTCAAATTGGACGTGGCGTTTTTGTACGATCTGCTGGGGGCGTCGCAGGAGCATTTGATCAAGCCGAAGAAGTTCGCGCAGACCTATATCGATGAGGTGATTCTGGGTCATACCAACGAACCGGAATATAAAAAGTTGCAGGGCAATGAGATGATGGAGGCGTTCCGCGACCGCACCATCAAGATCGATGTCCCCTACAACATTCGCCTGGATGATGAGATCAAAATTTATTTGAAAGATTTCGGCACCGAGCGAATCAAGGGCATCCACATCGCCCCGCACACGATCGAGGTGGCGGCCATGTGGGCGGTGCTGACCCGATTGGCGGAACCGAAAAAAGCCGGCATCGCCAAACTGCAAAAATTGAAGCTGTACAACGGCAAGAGCATTCCCGGTTTCACCGAGGACAGCATCAAGGAGCTGCGCGAGGAAGCCCCGCGCGAAGGAATGCAGGGCATCAGCCCGCGCTACATTCAGGACAAGATCAGCAACGCGCTGGTCAGTCATAACGCGCAGCTGGACAAGGCGATCAATCCCTTCATGGTGATGAATGAGTTGGAGGAAGGGTTGAGCCACCACTCGCTGATTACGGATGAGGATTTGAAGAAGGAGTACAAGGAATTGCTGGCGGTGGTGCGAGAGGAATACGAAGACATTCTGAAGGGCGAAGTGCAGCGCGCGATCAGTGCCGATGAAGACGCGATCAAGCGGTTGGCGACGAATTATATCGAGAGCGTCCGGGCGTATACCCAGCACGAGCGCGTGCGGAACCGGTACACCGGCCGGGATGAAGAACCGGATGAACGTTTGATGCGGAGCATCGAGGAAAAGATCGACATCCCCGATAGCCGCAAGGAGGATTTCCGGCAGGAGATCATGAATTATATCGGCGCGCTGTCGTTGGATGGAAAGAAGTTTGAGTACAACACGAATGCCCGGTTGCTCAAAGCTTTGGAACTGAAATTGTTTGAGGACCAGCGCGATACGATCAAGCTGAAGAACCTGGTCAGCACGGTGGTCGATGATGAAACGCAGCAGAAGATCGATGTGGTCAAGCAGAGGTTGATCAAATACTTCGGGTATAATGAAACGTCTGCGGCAGACGTGCTCAATTATGTGGCGAGTATTTTTGCGCGGGGTGACGGTAAGCAGGATGATTAGTCGGTTAATTCCGTCTATCGGGTGACCGGATGGAATTCGAGGTTGTCTCTGAAATCGCCGGGATCGAGTTGATTG
>JANXVV010000405.1 GCA_025351525.1 Humisphaera sp.
GGGCCAATGCGACGAAAAAATATTATTTAGTGGTTTCTTTTAAATCGAACACCGTCAACACGGGCTGGAAGCCCGTGCCACAACGAGGTTTGAATCAGTGCCAATGTTGAAACAATAGAGAATGTCTAGATGACCACCGCCGCTCCACCATCTTCACCCGACCTCGGACGTCTTCGCGATGGACTCATCGCACGGCTGATGCTCTTCCGCGCGCGGGTTCGCAAGCATCTCGTTCTCGAAGGAATCGCCCGATGGCTGGGGGAGGCGGTGGCTGTCGTCCTGGTGAGTTTTATTCTGGATCGACTGCTCCGGTTAAGCCTCCCGACGCGGCTGATTTTTCTGGTGATGGGAACGGTGTTTCTGCTGGTGGAAGCATGGCGATTCATCGTTGTGCCGATTCGGCTGGAAATGAGTCTGATCGGCGTCGCCGGGGCGATCGACCGCGCGGGAACTGACAAAATCCAGGGCACCCTGGCGGCCCGCGTCGCCAGCGTGCTGGAACTGCCGGAACTGCTGAAAACATCTTCCGCGCCGTCGGCGGCCATGGTCCGGACGGCGGTGCTGCGGTGTCATCAAGCGCTCGACGGGGTGCGGCTTGAAGATCACCTCAACGACAAACGCCGTCAGATCACCGTGTACTCCGTCGCGCTGCTGCTCCTGCTGCCGATGCTGTGGGGCGGGTACAATCATCGTGCGACGGGTCTGTGGTTCCGCCGTTATTTTCTGGCGTCGAACGATCCCTGGCCACAGAAAACTTACCTTCTGGTCGTCGGGGCCGAGAAGGGCCGGATGGTGGTTCCGAAGGCCGAGCCGTTCGTGCTGCGCGTCGGAATTAAAGAGGGAAGCGTTTCACCCGAGACGATCACGCTCCGCTATCGCGAGGGCCGGGGTTCTCGCATGACGGTGGCGATGACGCGCTTCGGCTCCGGTGACTTTCGCTACGATTTCCCGCCGCTCGGCTTGAACGCCGAAGTGGAATTGACCGGCAATGACGATGTCCAATCCCTCGACATCGAACCGGTCGAACGGCCCAAAATCGTCGAGCTACTCTTGGTCTCACAGCATCCGACCGAAGAAAAATCCACCTCGCACCGTTTCGCCGGTCAGGATTCGGATCTTTCCTTCCTCGCCAAAACGCGGTTGGAATTGCGATTCACCGCCAATGTTCCGATCCGTGAAGCGCGGTTGAAAAGCAACGTTCCGGTTCCGGCGGCGAATCACTTGAAACAGGTTGACGACCATACTTTCACACTGGCGTGGATTCAGGAATCACCGGTGCAGTTGCAGATTGAATTGGTCGGCAAAGGGGCCAATCTGCTGTCGCTGCCGACTCCGGTGGCGGTGGGGTTGAAGGTGGATTTGCCGCCGCGCGTGGGATTGACGTACAGCGGGGTCCGCCAGCGCATCACGCCATCGGCTCATATTCCGTTGGCGATTCAGGCGCGGGATGATTATGGCATTGCCAAGCTCGATCTGATTACCAAGAGTGAGATTCTCGCCGCCGAAAGCACCGCCACGACCGGACCCGCGACACGGCCAATCGCGGAGACGGCGACTCGAACGCTTGCCGGCCCGATTCACCCGGCGACGGATTTGGAATTGCAGCAGCCGTATATTTTAGAGGTCCGCGCGTTGAAGCTTCCCGCCGGTTCGGTACTATCCGTCAGTGCGGCGGCGACGGATGACTGCTATCTCGGCCTGCAAACCTCCACATCGCGCATCGTCACTTTCCGCATCGTGCCGCCCGAAGAACTCTTCCGCGAAATTTTGTTGCGGCAGCAGGGCGATCGGGCGAAGTTCCGCAGGCAGATCGAGGATGCCCAGAAAATCCGCGATGCGCTTCTCACCGTCACCACGCCCGAAGCGGCGGCGGTGCTGGCGAGGCAGCATCGGCAAATCCAGCGAGAGGTCGCCCGCGTCGGCATCAGCCTGGCGGAGTCGGTCACGGAGATGAAGAACAACGCGCTCGGCGGGCCGGAGGCTTGGGATCTGATGGACAAGAATGTCCTGCAGCCCCTGAAAAAACTAAATGATGATGCGATGACCCGGCAGAAAGACGCGCTCGATGCGCTGCGGGGAGACGACCTCTCCAAAATCACCGAGGTCACCGCACGGCAAGATCAGATCGTCACGAAAATGCAGGAAATCCTGAAGCAGATGTCGCAATGGGACAGCTTTGTGGATGTTCTGAACCAGCTCAACGAGATCATCAAGCTGGAAACCAACGTGAAGCAGTCGACGGAACAGATAAAGAAGAAGCAGACGGAGGGTGTGTTCGATTGAAAGAGAAGTGTTGTAGCATGGGCTATCAGCCCATGTTTTTAAGTCTAAATATGGGCTGGTAGCCCATGCTACGGGTATGATGGCGCAACTTCAGGAGGTTCTTTATGAAAACCGATCGTCAACGCTCCATGATTTGCGTGTGCCTTCTGCTCTGCGGAGCATTCTCCTCCCGCGCCGCAGGCCCGGCCACGCAACCGTCGACCAAGCCTTCCACTCAGCCCCTGTCAAAGATCAGCGATGCCGATCAGATTGAGTTCCTTCAAAAAAACGTGCAGGCGCAGATGCAGGAGTTGCAGGATCGGATGTTCCGCCTGGCTGAGACGACGAAGGTCGCGGAGCCTGGGGATTCGGCCAAGTTGATCCTCGCCCTTCGCCGGTCGCGCGAAGAATTGATTCTGGAAGAGATGAAGGAAGTGCTGGAACTTTTGGGCCAGAAGAACCTCACCCGCGCTACCGTCGATACGCAGGAAGTAATTATCAAGCTGGAGAAGTTGAAGGAACTTTTGCTGTCGACGGATCTGGATTTGCAGATGGCGCTGGAGCGGATCAAGAAACTGCAGGCGGCGATTGCGAAGTTGGACGGGGCGATCAAGGAAGAAAAACGACAGTCGGCCAAAAGCGGACAGATGGCTCTGGCGGCTACGCAGCCCGCCAAGGCGACCGACGCCGCTCAAAAGGATCAGGCGCAGAATCGCCAGACCACCGAGGCGGTTCACCAGACGGTGAAGTCGCTCGGCGATCCGGTGACGAATGCCTCGCCGGCCCTGTCGGATGCGACCGCAGCGATGTCGCAGGCGGAAGGAAAGATCGGTGGCGGCAAGCCCGGAGGTGCGCAGGGCAAGCAGAATGAAGCCACCGCCGCGCTGCAGCAGGCGCGCGATCAGTTGGAAGCCGAACGGCAGAAGATGCTGGCGGAGATCGAGAGCCAGGTGAAAAAGCAGGTGATGGAAAACCTGGCGCTGATGCTCGAAAAGCAGATCGGCATTCGAGAGGCGAACGAATCGCTGTCGCCGCGACTGGCGAAAAATAACCGTGAGGCCATCCTTCGACTGAAGACGTTGGCCATCTCCGAGACGCACATCGCCAATCTCGCCGAGACCACCGCGCAGTTGATCGAGGACACTGAATTCAGCTTTGCCCTTCCGCCGATTCTTCGCAATATTCAAAGGCGGGCGATCTACGTCACGTCCGATCTGAATATCGGCAAAGGGGATGCGACGGTGATTTTGGCCGAGAAGAAAATCGAGCGCGACATCGCCGATTTGATCGAGACTTTTAAGCAGGGCACGAATGTCAGCAAGGGTGAATCGCGTTGCAAAGGCTGCAAGTCGGATAAGAATAAACTGCTGGCCGAGCTGAAGGCGATTCGGCTTTTGCAGACGCGCGTGAATGAGGAGACGAAGGAATTGGACGATCATCGCGCCGCCCTAAAACAGTTGCCGAGGGAATTGCAGGAGCAGATCGGCGAGACCCGCGATCATCAGGCGACGGTGCGCGACACGCTCGACAAGCTGGACGCCTTGCTGACGGATCGCCCCCCGACGTTTTGATTTCGTAGCATGGGCTACCAGCCCATGTATTCGCTTTTAGAATAGGCACAGCTGCAATGTGAATCCCGATCATAAAAACTTAAGGGTGGCACGGGCTTCCAGCCCGTGTCGGCGATCTGGAATCCGGAATGAACGTTAAATTCAAGCTCTTTTTCGCATGTGCCCATCAACACGGGCTGGAAGCCCGTGCCACAACGAGGTTTGATATGAAAACAATCTTCGGCACGCTCGCCATCCTGGTCTGTGTCGCAATGACCGCCCACGGCGAAGATCCCGCCGTCGATGCAACCGTCCAACTCCGTCAGGGGTTGCGGATGAAACTCGTTCCGCCACCGGCACCTAAGCCGCCGACGGACAGCGACGATCCATTGGCGGACATCACCAACAAGATGACCGACATCGTCGGCGATCTGGCGGATCTGAAGACCGATCAACCCGTGCAGGACAAGCAAAAGCAGGTGGTCAGTCAACTCGATGAGATCATTGCGATGATCGAGAAGCAGAAGTCAAAAAGTGGCAACGGCGGCGGCAGCAATCCCACCAAGCCGATGCAGGATTCGATGATCGCCAAAGGTCCGGGCGGGGTAGGCGAGCTGCGCGATCCCAGGAGCGGCACACACAATATCAACAACCTTCCCGCCAAACAGCGGGATGCGATTTTGCAGTCGAAGACCGAAGGTTTTCCGCCGGGATATGAGTCGCTTCTGCAAAGTTATTATCAGCGGCTGGCGCAGGAAAAAGTCGGCGATGAACCGTCAGGTTCCAAACCCGCCGGTGTCACCCCTCCCACCACCCGGCCGGCACCATGAGACGAATCATGAAACTCAATATTTTTCTGATGATCGGCATCGCTTCGACGCTGCTCACCGCGATGGCGGTGCGGGCGGCGGGGCCGGTGGTGACTGTTTCAAGGGTCGATGAAACGAGCGTCACCGGCACGCTTGCGGGATTGAAGGACGGCAAGATCATCCTCACTTCTCCCGATGTGAAAGTGCCGCTGGAAGACGTGGTTGAGCTGACGATCAAGGGTGCTGCCGCGTCAACCGTGGTGGATTCCAAGGTTCGCAAGCTCACCGGCAAAGCGATCGGCACGGAGGGTTCATTCAACAATGGAATCCACACGAAGGACAAGGTATTTGACGCCGACCTCGATACTTTTTTCGATGCTCCAGGCGATGTGAGTGATGCCTGGGTCGGACTGGATCTCGGCAGCCCTAAAATCATCTCGGAGATTAAATACGCCCCTCGGCCCAGTTCCGATTATTTCCGCCGTCGCATGTTGGGGGGCAGATTTCAGGGATCGGACCAGGCCGATTTCTCTTCGGGGGTGGTGGAGTTTTTCACCGTCACGGAAGTGCCTCCACCCGGCAATCTGACGGTGAAGAAGGTGACGGTGACGCAGGCATTTCGGTACGTGCGTTATCTGACGCCTGAAAACGGAGGTTGCAACATTGCCGAAGCGGAATTCTGGGGAAGCGACGGGAGGGCCGATGCGATGGCGAAGCCTCCCGCAACGCGAACGTCAGCCAATACGCCCGATGAGATTGCGAAGGTTCATAGCGCCTTGCCGGACGTCAAAAGAATGGTGGGGAATATCTTTGCGTTGACCGATACACCCGCCGTGCCTGTCGAGAGGGTACCGGGCGATGGAACCGCTATCGTGCATAGCCGCGAAATCACTATCGCGGCGCCGCCTGCCGCAACGTCTCCCGCTTCCGCGCCCGCCACCGCGCAGGCCCGCCGTGACGCGCCGTGGAAAATTCTCCTTATCGGCGACGATCAACTCACCGCGAAGATCGGCGGGTGGTCCGATCAGAAACTTCATATCACCGCGCTGCCGGGCATGGCGGAAGGTCTTGATATTCCCATTGAGCAGGTTCGCGAACTGTGGTGCGGGACCGCGGATCAGATCAAGCAGGCGCAGGCGATCAAGCTCGATGAAGCCGTGGAGGACGCGGCCTTCGTGCTGAAGGACGGAGCCATCGTCAGCGTGCGCGGCATCTCGCTCGGTATCGACGCAGATGCGCTTCTCTTCAAATTCAACGACGAAGCCAAGCGGATTGGCCTTGTCAAACTCGTCGGCGTCATTTTCGGTGGACAGGTTCCGAAGCGCGACGATTCCTTCCGACAAACTTTCCAGCTGAAGAACGGCGACGTGCTCTCGGGAAGTTGGCGCAGCTTCGATAACGCCGCGAATGCCATCGGTCTGGAAACGCGTTGGGGCGCGAAGCTCGGCATCCCGATCGATCAGGTGGTCCGCCTTCGCTCCATCAATGGCCGACTGGTTTACGTGGGAAATTTGAAACCCGCGACGGTCGAGCAGACGCCGTATTTCGATCGGATGTTGCCGTATCGGATCGATAAATCGCTCACCGGTGGGCCGTTGAAATTATCGGATGGCGAGTACCCGCACGGCATCGCCGTCCACTCCCGCACGGTGCTCACCTACGACATCGCCGGCGTTTATGAAGAGTTCAAAACAAAAGTCGGTTTCCAGCAGCCGGAGGGTAAGTTGGGCCAGGCGGTCGTCCGGGTGTCGGGCGATGGGAAAGTTTTGTATGAAAACCTGGACGCCCGCGGCGACTTCAAACCGGTGGAGGTATCGGTGAAAGTGGCGGGGGTTCGGCGACTTACCCTTGAAGTGGACTTCGGCAAAAATGAAGACACCGGCGATCGGGTGGTATGGGCCAATGCCCGGTTGCTGCGGGCGAAGAAGTGAGGTAGTGAAAAATCTGTCGGGATTTTTAAGATGGTGAAATCTGAAACTCAGAGCAGACGATGCGATGGTCAAACTGTTGTTGTGGCACGGGCTTCCAGCCCGTGTTGGTGGGCAAGAGTGCAGATCAATTTTTCTTCGGCAGTTCTACATTGTTTGCGCCGTAAACACGGGCTGGAAGCCCGTGCCACGATCAAATTTAGAATGCCGATAACCGGGTTGCTTGTGGCGTGTGCGATTGCCTTTGCAGGCATCATTCACGCCGAGCCTACTACTCTTCCCAAATCCCCTGAAGGTTCTTTTGAAGTGTACGATTGGGTGATCTTTGTCTGCGATCCCAATCAACCGCAAACCAATGCCGGTGAAATGTTTCTTTCGACGCTGCCGGATTTTATCGGGGGACGGCGAATTGCCGCGCCGGTCGAGAAGAGCAATGAACCGGGACCGATCGGCATCATTCGATTTTCCGGCGGCTCCGGTACAGCGAAGGTCGATGTGCTGCTCGAAAACAAAGGGGGCAAATTTCTCGGGCACTGGCCCAAGGCCCAAACCCGCACGACCGGTCTGCTCTGGCAAAATCTAAGCGTCGGTGAAAATCTGCCGGATGCCGCTGACCCGTTGGGCGCATCGAGTTGGTTGAACGAACTGCGCACCCCGGCGGCACCCGCGCTGCTGCGCGAGAACAAGGGCGAAAAATTCCTGCTCTACGATGCCGAGCCGAAATATATCTTTCCGCTGCGAGTCCAGGCGGGAAGCGGGGATTTGAATTATCGGCTGACGAATAGCGACAAAGTTCCGTTGAGGGATTTGACGTTTTATCGGAGGCAGGAGGCGGGATGGTTCACGGCGGCGGTGAGAGAGCTGTCTCCGACGAAGACGGCTAAGCCGGCGAGCGGCCCGGCGTCGCGTCCGGCTACAACCCAGGCTTCCACTCAGCCGACCGGGTTTTCCGTGACGCTTGCCGCCACCGGGTTGACCGAGGCGTCGCAAGTGCTGGCTCCCTGGAAGCAGACGCTGACCGCCGCCGGGTTGCCGTCGACCGATTTCGATTTGATTCTGAAGATTCTCGAAAAGCATGCGCTGACTCCAAAGCGTCTGTCGGCGATCTATCGGCTCGATGCCGACCAACTCGATCAACTGCTGCCGTTGGAGATCGTTCCGTCCCCACGAAAAGTGGTGCGGGTGGGATTGGTGATCGTCCGCAACATCGATCCGGCGATCGCGTCGGAGATTGAAACGCTGGCCTCGCAATTGGGAGATGCCAAATGGGATGTGCGGGAAGCGGCTCAGAAGCAACTGACGGAACTGGGCCTTGCCGCCAAACCCAAGCTTGAAGCGCTGCTGAAAAGTGCGAAGGATCCGGAGATCACCTATCGGATCGAACGGCTGTTGGAAAGCCTGAATCGCGCTCCCACCGTGCCGGAAAACCCGCAGGGGGATCGTTGATGATTCTGCGCTTTTCGTCAGTCCCGCGCTCGCATTCTTTGGCCGACTCGCTTGCGAGGTACGTCGGGCGGGATGCGTTCTTGGACGCGCTTCGCAAGCGAAGCGGCTAAATGATGCAAAACGGATTTTGCTTTAATCTCAGGGATCGCTTCGGTATTATCCCCTCGGGCAAACAGGCTTGATGATCTGAAGTTGATTGGATGGACGGGCAAAATGTCAGAACGTGGAATCATGTTTCTCGTGGTAGCCGCGCTGTTCGTCGGGGCGTTCTTGTTTCCATACGAGAATAACGACACCTCGTATAGCCGACCCACCAAACCGCCCCCCGGACAAAAGCAGTCCGCCAACCCCGCCGCTGAAACCGCCGGTCCTCATGCGGTCGACCTTCCGGGGGCCAATGCTGCAAACGGTTCGAATGGGGCGTCCGGTTCGCCGATGAGCCAGTCCGTTCATTCTCCCTCACCCCAAGAAACGGTGCGGCAAGTCGTCACCGCCCAGGGCCAGAGTCTTTCGCAGCGGGAGGGTTTTTCCGAGGGGCAATGGCTCGAAGGGACATGGGTGGAGGTGACGGATGATTCTCTCGCCCCGGTCGATCCGGCTTCGATCACCTTTCACGTGGATGGATCATTCGCCGAGCATCTGCTGTTTTCTGACGGAGAACTCGGGTCGACAAAACTCGATCAGCCACGGGCGGATATCACCGGGAAATACCGGTTGGCGGGATTGACGCTCTCCGTCACGCGCACGGACCGTGCGGCGCGGGATGATCCGGCATTGGTGCGGCCTGTCCGCCACACTGCCTGCCCACTGACGGGGGAAAACGCGCGCGGGCTGCCGATCCGACTGTTCATCGATGGGAAAGTGCTTAAATATAAGGATTGAGATGCGGGCCCCTCAATCCTGGCATGGTCACCTGAGGTGACCATGCCGATGCCGATGCCAATTCCACTACAAATCACTCCGGCGCGATTTCAGGCGCGGGGGGGATGTCGATCACCTCGCCCAACTGGGTTTTCACCGCTTCGTCGATATCGATCTTGGCCATGGCGACGAGTTTGTCGCCGTCGTCGACCTTGATGATCCGCACACCGGCGGCATTGCGGCCCGTCTCGCGAATCTCACCGATCCGCGTGCGAATCAGAATGCCTTTCTCGGTGATGAGCATCACTTCATCCGTGTCGGCCACCAGCTTCATGCCGACCACTTCACCGTTGCGTTCCGTGGCGTCGATGTTGATGACCCCGCGTGTGCCGCGACCTTTCACCGGGTATTCACCGAGCGGCGTGCGCTTGCCGTAACCGTTCACGCAGGCGGTCAGCACTTTCAGGGAGGTGTTATCGCCGCCGGGAACGACGAGCATCGCCACCACCGCATCGCCCTCGCGCTTGAATCGCGCGCCGGTGACGCCGCCGGCGGGGCGACCCATGGCTCGAACATCCATCTCTTCAAACCGGATCGCAAGCCCGCTCTTCGTGCCGAGAATGATGTGATCGCCGCCGGACGTCACGGCCACATCGATCAGCTCATCGCCTTCTTCCAGACCGATCGCAATGATGCCGTTCGTGCGGATGTTGCCGTACGCCACCAGCGCCGTCTTCTTCACCGTGCCCTTGGCCGTGGCGAACAGCAGAAACTGCTCTTCCTTGTTGAAATCCTTGATCGCCAGAACATTGGCGACTTTTTCATTCGGTTGAAACGCCAGCAAATTGGCGACCGCCCGGCCCTGGCTGGTGCGGCTCATTTCCGGGACGTCGTACACCCGCCGTTCATACACACGGCCTTGATTGGTGAAAAACAGCAGGAAATCGTGCGTGTTGGCAACGAAAAGATGCTCGACGAAATCTCCCTCGCGCGACTCGGTGCCCTTGATGCCGCGCCCGCCGCGACCCTGCGCCTGATAGCTGGCGATGGGCAACCGCTTCACGTAACCGGCGTGGCTGACCGTGACCACCACTTCTTCCTTGGCGATCAGATCTTCCATGTTGACGTGCGACGCATCGCCGGTGATTTGCGTGCGCCGGTCGTCGCCGTACTTTTCCTTGATCTCGGTCAGATCGGTGCGGATGATTTCGATGACAGCCGAATCGTTCGCGAGAATGTATTCATATCCTTCAATTTCGGTGGCGACCTGCGTGTATTCATTCACCAGCCGTTCGATTTCCAGGCCCACCAATTGAATCAACTGAAGCCGACCGATCGCCTCGGCCTGGGCCTGCGACAGGATGATCGGGTTCTCCGCCGCACGGGCCATCAGCCTGGCCGGGATCTGCGGCGCGAACGGATGATCGACCGCGATGCGGAAGGCTTTTTGCCGTAACCGTTGAATGGCCTCTTCGCGCGTCTTGCTCGAGCGGATCAACTTGATCACTTCATCGATATCGCAGACGGCGAAGATGAGGCCTTCGAGAATATGCCCGCGCTGCTGGGCCTTTCGCAACAGGAAACGTGTCCGCCGCGTGATGACCACTTTGCGGTGGTCGATGAAGTGCTGGATGATTTCCTTCAAACCCATCGTGCGCGGCTGGCGATTCACCAGCGCGATGTTGATCATGCTCACCGTGACCTGGCACGGCGTGTATTGATACAACTGATTGATGACGACATTCGGATCGCCGTCGCGCTTCAGATCGATCACGATGCGACACGCATGTTCGCGCCCGCTGTGATCGTTGATCGCACTGATGTCGTTGATCAATCCCTTCTTCACCGCCTCCGCCACCGATTCGACGATCGACTTGCGGATGACGTTGTAGGGAATTTCCTCGATCACGACGATCTCTTTGCCCTCTTTGGCGCCTTTGACCTGTTCGGTTTTGATCTTGGCGCGGAGCATCAGCCTGCCGCGACCGGTCTTATAACCTTCGACGATTCCATCGCGGCCGCAGATCACGCCGGCAGTGGGGAAGTCCGGGCCCGGCACGATATTCAGCAGGTCGCTCAACTCGCATTGCGGATGATCCATCACGTAGACGATGGCATCGCAGATTTCGCGCAGGTTGTGCGGCAGCAGATTGCAGGCCATGCCGACGGCGATGCCGGTGGAACCGTTGACGAGGAGATTGGGGAATTTGCCGGGTAGAACGGTGGGTTCATCGAGACCTGGCCGCTCGTCGTAGTTGGGTTGGAAGTCAACGGTGTCGAGCTTCAAGTCGGCCAGCAGCTCCGCCGCCGGATGCGACATGCGGGCTTCGGTGTATCGCATGGCTGCCGGGGGATCGCCATCGGTGGACCCGAAATTTCCCTGCCCATCCAATAGCGGATATCGCAAACTCCAGTGCTGCGCCATGCGAACCAGGGCGGGATAGATGACCGCGTCGCCGTGCGGGTGATAGTTGCCGCTGGTGTCGCCGGCGATCTTCGCGCATTTCAGGGGCTTGCGACCGGGCAACAGATTCAGGTCATTCATCGCCACCAGAATGCGGCGTTGCGACGGCTTCAGCCCATCGCGTACATCGGGCAGAGCCCGATCCATGATCGTGCTCATGGCATACGTCAGATAAGAATCCTGAAGTTCCGTTTCGATCTGAAGATCTTCGATACGATCGGCGGGCGGCGATGCGGGGGGATCCAATTCGGCCATAGGTTTTGCTCGTTGTTCCGGAAATCAATCACCCTGAAAAATCGCGTGAAACAGGACATTGAAGCACTCCGCCGGGTGATGCGGTGTGGCTGGATATTCTATCAGATTTCGCAGATGAAAGCGATGCGCCGCGCCCGCCGAACCGCATCATCTTCGCAACAAATGTCGAGTTGAAACATGCACCAATTTCTCCCCTGTTTAGCGCAGGCTCGGAAGGGCCGGAATCGGGCTCGTGAAACTTTTGGTAGCGTTGTCGTAGCATGGGCATCCTGCCCATGGCCGTGGTATTCAACAGCTTTGACCGGTACTCCGGTCAATCCAGCAAGAGCGAAGCGATCTTTCCTTTTTAAGGGATAGAAGAGCGCTTCGCTTTGGCTTGAGTCGACCGGAGTACCGATCGACATCGCGGGGTACCGCGAACATGGGCAGGATGCCCATGCCACCTAATGCCGCCGAAAATGTCATGCGCCTGCCGTAATTAGCCCGCGGAATACGTCTCGACACCCCGCGCCCCGCAACCGATAATGCATCGCGAACCGGTTATCGGCAGTGAAGGTTTCAGAACCCCCGCTCAGATTCCGATAGACAGTGAGTGCCGTAGATTCATTCGCGTGGAGTTTCTGCTCATGGAAGACGAGTTATCCTTTCCCAACCCCGTCCTGCGCACCGACCTGCCGGTGAAAAAACCGTGGTGGCCCAGGGCGATGATCGCCCTCATCGCGGTCAGCCTGCTCGGCGCCATCTTTCTCCCGCAGATTCTCCATACCCGCGTCGGCAAGCGTCTCATGCGGGCCCGGCTTGAATCGCGCTACAACGCCGAGATCGCCATTCAGGATTTTTCCACCAGTTGGTTCGGTGGTACCTCCGCCGGGCAGGTGTGGTTCAAGACCGCTGACGGGCGCATCGTTGGATTCAATACATTCACCAGCGATGCATCCCTGTGGGAACTCCTGCGTGGGAAATATCCGCTGGGCAATTGCGTCGTCGATGGCCTGGTCGTCGATTACGTGCTGGACTCCGGGGATGATGCCCACCGGGACACGTTTGAAAAAATCACCGGCGCGCCGCCGCGCAGAGCCGAATCCCCACCGGCCGATCTTGCAGCGCTGTCCGGCAAAATCACTCTGACCAATGCGCAGCTCAATTTTTATCGCGGTAAAACCGATCCGAACACATTGAGCGCGATCTATCAGTTCGTGCGATTCGCCAACATCGGCGGCGAATTCAAGATCCCGGGACTCGATCAACCCTGGACATACAAACTGAGTGGCACCACCGGATTGACCGGCGAAGAGCGCGGGCAGACATTCGACTCCACCGGCACGATTTGCCTCGGGGAAGCGGGCAAACTGGTGACTTCCAAAGTGTCGGTCGATGCAAATTTTATCGGCAAGGGTGTGCCGACGGATTTGCTGCCGGTGTTGTTGCCGTTGATCACCGCCGACGATTGCCGTGCGGGATTCGGGCCGACGTTCGATCGCTTGAATGTGATTTTGAAGGGAACGGGCGGCGTGCTGAAATTGCAGATTGTCGAAGCGGCCAGCTCGCGGTCGCAGGTACACCTTCAGCCGACGATCGATCTCAATTCTTTTCCCGCGTCGATCAAAATCGATTCGAAAGATCCCGGCGATAATCTGATCGCCGCCGGCTTCCCGGATGGGCCGGCACGCGCGGCGATGTCCGCCGTCAATCCGCTGGCGTTAAATGCCACCAGCGGCGGGGCGGTCGTGCTTCGCATCGAATCGCTCGACGTGCCGCTCGCCCGATTCTGGACCGAAGGCGCCGGCAAGGCCGAACTGGAACTGCACGACCTGAAACTTTCATCGCGAAAGAGTTCCACCGCTCTGGATTCCACCCGCAGTCTGATCGAGCAGTTGGCGGTGATCAGCGGCGATCTGAATCTCACTCCCGCGATGCAGGCCATGCCAATCCGCTTCTCGCTGAACAGCGGTTTGATCGCGCTCGAACCGGCGACCATGACGGTGGGTGATGCGCAGATCACTCTCAACGGTGGCAGCACCGTCGAGGGCCTGCTGCACATGACCGTGACCGTCTCCAGCCCGAAACTTTTGGCGAGCGCCGGTGTGCCGTTGAACATTCCGCTGGGTGGCACCGTGGAATCCCCCGCCCTCGATCTGGATGCCGCGATTCGCCTGCTGCCGGTGGAGGCCTCGCAGAAAATGAAGGACTGGACCCATCAGCAGGTCGTAGCGCTGCAGGCGCGGGACGCGGAAGATTCGCAGCGGGACAAGGATAAGAAAGTGAAGGATATGCTGAAGGCGTTCGTGCCGGAGAGTGCGCCGAAGCCATAGCATTTTTTTAGCGGCTGTGCCGAAGGCACGCGTTTTTTTCCGTGACCTAGGAACGGGCTCGAAATAACTTCCGCATGAGGGTCGGGTGCCACAGGTCGCGGTACTCCGAGACCTGTGCCGGCTTGGCCGAAAGACACAGGTCTCGGAGTACCGCG
>JANXVV010000406.1 GCA_025351525.1 Humisphaera sp.
CGCGGTACTCCGAGACCTGTGTCTTCGCGGGCCGAGGAACACAGGTCTCGGAGTACCGCGACCTGTGGCACCCACACAATTAGCATGGGCAGACTACTAGCCGCTATTTTGCGGAACTTTTGCTGGAATCAAATGCGATCCTAACTTCTATGTCCTCCCTACTCATTCAAAACGGTACGATCTTCGACCCCTCGCAAAATATCGAGCGTCGCGCGGACCTGCTTCTGCGCGACGGCAAGGTTGCCGCGATCGGCGAAAACCTGGGCCCGGCGGATCAGACGATCGACGCGAAAGGCTGCTATGTGACGCCCGGGCTGATCGACGTTCACGTGCATTTTCGCGAGCCGGGCGATGAAGAGGAGGAGACGATCGCCTCCGGTGCCGCCGCTGCCGTTGCGGGCGGATTCACCACCATCTGCTGCATGCCGAACACCAAACCGCCGCTGGACAATGAAGGGCAGATCGAATTCATTCTGCGCGAAAGTCAGCGCGTGGGGTTGGCCAACGTCTATCCCGTAGGCGCGATCACCAAGGGGCGAGAGGGAAAAGAATTGGCCGAGATCGGCTCGATGCACGAGCGCGGCGCGGTGGCCTTCAGCGACGATGGTGTCGGTGTCAACGATGTCTCCGTGATGCGAAAGGCCCTGCAATATTCGAAGATGTTTGACACCGTTCTCATGCAGCACTGCGAGGATCATGCGCTGGGCGGTGGAGCGATGCACGCCGGGGTTGTCTCCACCACGCTGGGCCTCGGCGGCATTCCCGCCGAGGCCGAGCAACTGATGATCGCCCGCGACTGCCTGCTGAATCGAACGATCGGTTGCCGTTATCACGTCCAGCACATCAGCACCGCGTGGAGCGTTGAACTGATTCGTCAGGCCAAGCGCGACGGTCAGAAGGTCACTGCGGAAGTCTCGCCGCACCATCTTCTGTTGACCGATGAATGTTGCCGTTCGTATGACACGAATTTCAAGATGAACCCCCCGCTCCGCACCGCCGCCGATGTGACGGCGTGCATTGAAGGGGTGAAGGACGGCACGATCGATATTCTCGCGACCGATCACGCCCCGCATCTGGCGGAGGAAAAGGAGCTTGAATTTCAGTACGCCCCGTTCGGAATCATCGGCCTGGAATGCGCGCTGCCCCTCTACCTGAAAGCACTGGTGGAACCGGGTCATATCAGTTGGATGAAGTTGATCGAAATGATGACGATCGGCGGGGCCAAAATCGTCAAACTGGCAAAGGGCACACTGGCGATCGGGGCCGATGCGGATGTGACGATCATCGACCCGAATCTTCACTGGAAAATCCAACCCGATCATTTCGCCGGCAAAAGCCGTAACTGCCCGTTCACCGATTGGCGAGTCAGAGGCCGGGCCGTGGCGACCGTCGTGGGAGGAAAGATCAAGTGGCAACTGCAAAAGACAATGCACGAGTCCTGAACGAATGCAGGAGAGGGGGGTCGAACCCCTACACCTTGCGGTACAGGATCCTAAGTCCTGCGCGTCTGCCAATTCCGCCACTCCTGCGTTTGGACGTTGCGGCATCTTTCGATGCGGATCAACTCCGAATTTAACATATTACGGACAACAGGTGGCTCGTCCAGTGACCGGAAAAGGGGATTTGCGCGCGAGCCACCTGCCGATCTACTACGATGCGATGTTTTTCTCCGCCAGAATATTTTCGAGATTGAGTGCCCGCGTGATCATGGCCAACCCGCCATGGCGGTCGAGCGGCCATTCGTTTCGCGGGCGATCCCAATACAATTCAACACCGTTGTGATCCGGATCGTGCAGGTAGAGGGCTTCGCTTACGCCGTGATCCGCAGCGCCTTCGAGTTTGATTCCGGCGGACATCAACCGGCGCAACGCGTCGGCCAGTGCGGCGCGCGTCGGGTAGACGATCGCGACGTGATAGAGACCGGTGGTTCCGAGAGGCGGTGCTGTGCCACCGAGACTTTCCCAAGTGTTCAGACCGATATGGTGATGGTATCCGCCCGCCGACAGGAAGGCGGCGCTGTGGCCGATTCGCTGGGTGATCTCGAAACCCAGCACGCCGTGATAGAACGCGAGCGACCGATCCAAATCTGAAACTCTCAGATGGACATGGCCGATGTGAGTCTGGGGATGAATCGAATTCGTCATGGGGCGTATTGAATAAGGTGGTATGGGCGTCTCGCCTATACATTCAGGAACAGGCTCGAAATAACTTCCGCATAGGGGTCGGGTGCCGCACCGTTGAAAACCGGTAAGGAATGGGTTGTAAATAACTTCCCGCTTTTCAACGGTGCGGGGTGCCACAGGTCGCGGTACCCCGAGACCTGTGTCTTTCGGCCAAGCCGGCACAGGTCTCGGAGTGCCGCGACCTGTGGC
>JANXVV010000407.1 GCA_025351525.1 Humisphaera sp.
CGCGGTACTCCGAGACCTGTGCCTTCGCCCGCTGAATAGCACGGGTCTCGGAGTACCGCGACCTGTGGCACCCACGCGATTTGCGTGTGCGGATCATTACGAATGCAATGGGTTTACGAAAGCACTCAATGAGATTAATACTCTGCTGCCTGGTCTTTACCGCAATGGCGCTTGGCGTACTCCCGGCGATTGCCGCCGAGAGTGCCCCTGTCACCATTATTGAATCCCCGGATTCCTACACCCTGTCCAATGGCATCCTCACCGCTGAAATCGCCAAGCGATCCGGTTCTCTCACCTCACTGGTCTACAAAGGCACCGAGACTCTGGATGGCGGTCCCCGGCGTCCGGGCGGTTACTGGTCTCATTCCGCAGCCTCCCCAAAAATGATTGTGGCTGTCACGATCGACCCTAAATCCAATCAGGGCGAGCGGGCCGAAGTCTCTATCAAAGGGATCTCCGGTGGAACACGCATGGGTTCCGGTCCCGGCGGCAGCACTATTGCCGACATCGAAATCCGCTATGCGCTCGATCGCGGCGCTTCAGGGATCTACACCTACAGCATCTTCGATCACCTAGCCGAATACCCGGCTACTTCGGTCGGTGAGGCCCGGTTCTGTGCCAAGCTGAAAGATGAGGTGTTCGACTGGATGACCGTCGATGCGAACCGCAATCAGGTGGCCATCACCACCTACGATTGGAATCACGGGACCGTGATGAACATGAAAGAGGCCCGCAAAATGAACGGCGGAGTCTACCAGGGTCACGTCGAACATAAGTACGACTACACCGCCAATCAATTCGACACGCCGGCCTTCGGTTGGTCCAGCACCAAGCAACATGTCGGGCTGTGGTTCATCAACCCGACGATTGAGTACCTCAGCGGTGGGCCTACCAAAGTAGAGCTCTGTGTTCATCGCGATGCTACTTTCGGAACCAATCTTGAAGCGCCGGCCCCGCCCTGCCTACTAAACTACTGGAGGGGAAGCCACTACGGTGGAAGTTCCTGCGTCATCGCGGCGGGGGAGCATTGGACGAAAGTGATCGGGCCGTTTCTTATCTATTGCAACGCCGGACCTACGCCCGATGCGATGTGGCAAGACTCATTGACAACAGCCGCAAAGGAAGCCAAAGCCTGGCCCTATGATTGGGTGAAAGGTATTGACTATCCGCATAGGGAACAGCGTAGCCTCGTCTCAGGGCACCTAATTTTGGATGATCCGCAGTTGTCCGGCGCATCGCTGCCGAACTTGTTGGTAGGTTTGACGGCCGCCGATTACACCACGGCCGGCGGACGGGGCGGACCGACGACCGTCGACTGGCAACTCGATGCCAAACACTATGAATTCTGGGTCCGCGCAGATGAGCAGGGCCGTTTCTCCATCCCCAATGTGCGACCCGGCACATATACCCTGCACGCCATCGCCGACAATGTGCTGGGGGAGTATGCGAAGGCCGATATAGCGATCAAGGATGGCCGGCCGATGGACCTCGGTAAATTGCAGTGGAGACCGGTGCGGTTTGGCCGTCAACTTTGGGAGATCGGCATCCCCGATCGCACCGCCCGTGAATTTCTGCACGGCGATCACTTCTGGCAATGGGGTCTCTACAACGACTATCCCCGGGATTTTCCGAACGACGTGAATTTCATCATCGGCAAGAGCGACATTCATAAAGATTGGAACTACTGCCAGTGCCCTCGCGCCGATCGCCCCGATGGCACGCCATGGTCCATTACGTTTGACTTGCCGAACGCCCCGCAAGGCAAGGCCACCCTGCGACTCGCCCTTGCCGCCACCAGCGCACGGCGGATCGACGTCAGCGTGAACGGCAAGCCCGCCGGTGCCGTTGAAGGCCTGCGCGACAACGCCACCATCCGTCGCGACGGCATCCGGGGATACTGGGTCGAGCGCGATATTGCCTTCGATGCAGTGCTCATGAACGCCGGCAAGAACGTCATCAAACTGACCATCCCCAAAGGCGGGGCGATGAGCGGCATCGAATACGACTACCTCCGTCTCGAATTGGATTCGGTTCCGGTGAATTGACCCTCGCAGGCTTGACGATACGCCGCCTGATGTTCACACTGTTCGCCGTCGCCGCCTTAGCTCAATTGGCAGAGCACTGGTTTTGTAAACCAGCGGTTGTCGGTTCAAGTCCGACAGGCGGCCCTGTTTTGATCGCACCCATCTTCAAGCGGCTTTGCAGAAACAAAAATCAGAAATCGATGCCAACAATGTCGCAGCAGCGGCGTTAGACGGATATCGGGGAAACAGGCTTGGCCGTGTGGTCGGGCATACCCCCGGGATTGATTCCGAAAGCGGTTGCCGCGAACCGGTGGCCGAGGAGATGAAGCGATGAAAGTCTGGATGAGCGCAATCGTGGCACTGTTGATTTGCGGGCTGGTTGGCGTGGTGCAGGCCAAAGCGCCCGCCGATGGAAAGAAAAAGGAAAAGCCCGTTCGCGGGCAGATCGTGAGCGTGGCAGCGGATGGCACCAGCGTGGTCATTATGACCGCTGGCAAGACCGCCTCCGAAATGACGATCACCACCGATGCCAAAACCAAGGTCACCGTCGACGGGGCCGATGCGAAGTTGACGGATTTGAAGAAGGATTTCTACGTTCAGGTGACATCCGGCAGCGGCGTGGCGACCACCATCACCGCGACGACCGCCAAGCCCGACAAGAAGCCGAAGGCTTGATCGATCGGTTTTCGATCGAGTGGCCGTTGCCACAAAACGTGAATTTGTAAAGCCGGCTTATCGCGAGCCGGCTTTGTTTTGTTTGCTACAAACCGGTGTACAAGTTTGCGATCGTGCGACCATTTTCCGAAGTGGTCGAACTCGCTGCGAAAATGGCATTGTTGCCTACCGTCGTGCCGGCCGGCCGTCCAAAAAGCGGCACTCCGGAAAAAGCCTGGACGGTCCGACTATTTTTCTGAGTATCAAAGACATCGATGACGTTACCCTCGCCCCCGTCGTCACTGATGCCACCCGCATCGGACAATGTCGACGCACCGGCGAAAACAACCTCACCGCTGACCGTCGTTGAAGTCATTCCATCGCGGGCGACGGATAATTTCGCGGTGGACCATCGATGCGTCGCGGCATTAAAAATGTCGATGGCGTCGCTGTAGAGAGGACGATTCAGCTCCCCACCGGCGAAGATGGCATTATGCCCGATGGTGGCCGTGGTGATATTGCCGCGCGCTTGCGACGGCGAACCGGTTGACCAGATTCGCGTCGGACTGTCGTAAAGATCCACGACCGGCGAGTTGGCGCGGTATCCTTGCGAGGCGTTCGACGCGAAGAGGGCGATGCGGTCGACGGTGACCGCCGTGACGTCTCCGGTACTTGTGAGAATTTTCGTCGAGTGAGTCAACCCG
>JANXVV010000369.1 GCA_025351525.1 Humisphaera sp.
CCGATCTCTTCGGGCCGATTCGGTTTCGGCTCATTCTTCAGTTGCCTTGTCGCATCCTCCAATAGCTGGCAATACATCTCGTACCCCACCGTCGCGATATGGCCCGACTGCTCGGGCCCCAGGATATTACCCGCACCGCGCAGTTCCAGATCGCGCATGGCGATTTTGAAACCGGCACCGAGATGGCTGTATTCCTCGATCGCCTTCAATCGCTTCGCGGCCACCGGGGTCACCGGTCGATCCGCCGGCAACAGCAAATAGCAGTACGCCCGATGCTTCCAACGGCCCACCCGCCCGCGCAACTGATGCAACTCGCTCAGCCCGAAACGGTCGGCGTTGTTGATGATGATCGTGTTCGCATTGGCGATATCCAGACCGCTCTCGATGATCGTCGTGCAGACGAGAATATCCGCCTCGTGACGGATGAACCGCAGCATCGCGTCTTCCATTTCGCCATCCCCCATCTGCCCGTGCCCGACGAGAATGCGGGCATCCGGCACCAGGCTCTGGATCTGGTCGGCCATCGCCTGAATGTTTTCAACGCGGTTGTGGACGAAGTAGATCTGCCCGTCCCGCATCAGTTCGCGCAGCATGGCCTGCTTCACGCGTTCGCGATCGAAGGCGATCACCTCCGTCACCACACTGCGGCGATCCTGCGGGGCCGTCGTCAGCGAGCTGATATCGCGCAGGCCGAGCATGCTCAGATGCAGCGTTCGGGGGATCGGGGTGGCGGACATGGTCAGCACATCCACCGTCGATCGCATCTGCTTCAATCGCTCTTTATGGGTGACACCGAACCGCTGCTCTTCATCGATCACCACCAGGCCGAGGTCGGCGAATTTGATGTCTTTGCTGATGAGCCGATGGGTGCCGATCAGAATATCGATCTGACCGGCGGCCAGCTTCTTCACCGTCTCCCGCTGCTCTTTGGCGGATTTGAATCGGCTGATGGAATCGATCGTGAACGGATAGTTGACCATCCGTTCCGTGAACGATCGAAAGTGCTGCTCGGCCAGCACCGTCGTCGGCACCAGCACCGCGACCTGCTTGCCGAATTCCACCGCCTTGAACGCCGCCCGCATCGCCAGTTCGGTTTTCCCGTAACCGACGTCGCCGCACAGCAACCGATCCATCGGCCTGCGCTTCTGCATGTCCTGCTTGATCTCCTCGGCGCTGGTCAACTGATCCTGCGTCGGCACATACGGGAATTCCTGCTCGAATTCCCGCTGCCATTCGGTGTCGGCGGGATAGGCCTGACCCAGTTCGGCGGCGCGGGCGGCTTGAACGTTGATCAACTCCGCCGCCATATCCATGACGGCTTCGGAGACTTTTTCCTTCTGCTTTTCCCAGGCGCTCGATCCCAGGCGGGACAATGTGGGATGGCCGGAAAAACCACCGATGTATTTTTGGATCAGGTTGATTCGCGCCGCCGGGACGTGCAGCGTGGCGTTCTCGGCGAAACGGAGCGTCAGATATTCTTCGCTTTTGCCGTCCTTGGTGATCTGCTGAACCCCCGTGAATTTCGCGATGCCGTGAGCGACGTGAACGACGTAATCGCCGACTTTCAGGTCGATGAAGGAATCGACGGGGCGCGAGGAAATGATCTTTTTGACTTTGCGGCGTTGCTCGTAGCGGTGGAAGAGTTCGTGGTGACCGAGGAGGGCGAGGCGCCGTGCGGGAGATGAAGAACCCGGGGCGTCGATTGCGCCTTCCGCCTCCGGCTTGTTCAGGGATTCGTCCCAGAGAAAGCCGCGATGCAGGTAGCCGATGGGGATTTCGATTTTGTCGCGGAGGCCGGGCCTGTGGGTGTCGAGCAGTTCACCGAAGCGCTGGGCTTCGGCGGCGTTGTCGCAGAAGACGGTGACTTTGTGGGTGATCGAAAGTTCATCGAGTTCGGCGATGGCTTTTTTCGGTTCGGTTTCAAACCGCTGGAGGGAACCGATGGGCAGGCGGAAATGCTGGCCGCCATTAAGCAGGGTGGTTGCACCCTGGTCGAACTGACTGAGTTCGAGGCGGGCCAATCCGGCGGCATTTTTTAGCACGGCGGTTAGCGAATAATGCCCCTTCACCTCGGGCAACCGATCGAGATAACTTTTCGCCTGCTCGGCAATTTCCATCGGCGCCCAGAGCACCACG
Source organism: Humisphaera sp. (assembly GCA_025351525.1). Classification (GTDB taxonomy): domain Bacteria; phylum Planctomycetota; class Phycisphaerae; order Tepidisphaerales; family Tepidisphaeraceae; genus JANXVV01. The sequence goes on from JANXVV010000369.1 coordinate 2,137, forward strand.
ATCGTATCCGGGTGAAGATACGTGAACAGGTGCGTGGAAGAATCGGTGTCGGGCAGATCGCCTTTCAGATCCAGCACCTGCACCGATTCGATCGTCGTGCCGGACCCGAGGGTGTCGAGGTCGAACCGCTTGATCGATTCGATCTGATCGCCAAAAAAGTCGATGCGAATCGAAAGGCCGACCTGCTCGCCGGCTTCCTTGTATTCACCGGGAAGGTAGACGTCGATGATCCCCCCGCGCACGGCGAAATCACCGGGCACTTCGACTTGGTCGAGGCGGTTGTAGCCATGCTCGGAGAGCCAGACGATCAGCTTCTCCGGTTCAGATTCCTGCCCGGGCTTCAGCGTCAGCATCAACTCCGTCAACTGTTGCGGCGACGGGACCGACTGCATCAAGGCGTGAATCGGAGCGACGAGCAATTGCGGCGTGGCAACGGATTTTTCGCGCGATGAAGCCGCCAGTCGCGACATGAGTTGAAGGCGGTTGGCGACCAGCTCCTCGCTCACCCGGCCGAGTGTTCCGCTGAATTCCAGCGCGGGAACCACCTCCGGGCGTCGGCCATGAAAAAGCTCGAGGTCGTCGGCCAGATCATCCGCCTCATCGATATGCCCGCACACCACAAGGATCGGCCGATGCAGTTCCGCCTCGATCGCGGCGGTGACGGCGGCGATGCTGCTGCCCCACAACCCCGACGCGGTGGCAGCGGCATTTTTCCCGAGATCGCGGGCCAGATCGCGCAGCGGGCGCGCATCGATAAGCTGCCCGAGGGCGTTCGGGGGGGTGGTCTTGGCGGTCATAATGCGGGAATGTTAGGGGCGTTCGATCGGGGGGTAAAGGCCTTTGTAATGCGGGTTTCCAGCCTGTCCCAAAAGCGGAAGTGCTTGCACTCCAGTTCCTGAACAGGCTGGAA
>JANXVV010000408.1 GCA_025351525.1 Humisphaera sp.
AGCCCGGTCTGATCGGCGGCATGAACCATGTTGCCCTGGTCGACGAGACGCAGGCCGATGATGCCGGTGATCGGCGCGGTGATGCGGCAATAGGTCAACTGCAGATTCACGTTGGCGATCTGCCCCCTGTCGATCTCCATCGCGGCCTTGTACTGATTGACCAGCGATTGTTGCGTATCGCGCTCCTGCTTGGAGATGGAAGCGCCGGCCGAGGTGTAGCGGGCCAGATCGGCCAGGGCGTTGTCGGACAGCGCCTGATCCTTGGCCAACTGCCCCTGCGCCTGGGTGAGCTGCACCCGATACGGGCGCGGATCGATCTCGGCCAGCAGGTCATTTTGGTGGACCAACTGCCCTTCGACGAAGGTGACCTTGTCCAACTGCCCGTCGACGCGGGTGCGCAGGGTGACGGTGTTGAGGGCGGTGACGGTGCCGAGCCCGTTGAGGTAGCGGTTCAGTTCGCCGCGCCGGGCGGTGGCGGTGAGGACGGGGGTGTCGCGAGCGGGGGGAGCGCCGCCCGGCTTGGGATCTTTGGCGACGGCGTAATAGTGCGTGTAGTAGAAGTAACCCCCGCCGGCCAGAGCGGCGAGAACGATCAGCCAAACGATCCACCCGTAACTGCGGATCGGTTCCACCGCGAGCGGAAAGGCGGGTGGGTGTGGGGCCGGTTGGACGGGCGGAAGCGTGAGGGTTTCAACGGGGGTGCGATCCATGGTTCAAGCATCCGGCAAATCATCGGGTCAGGAAATCAGACACGGCCCATTCATTTTGGTTCGCATCTCGCGCAATTTTCAATCGTACCCTGTGTACGGTTCAAAATGGAGCGCGTTGGCGGAAAAAAACAGGTGGCATGGGCGTCTCGCCCGTGCTTTTTGTCTGGAGAAATGCACGGGCGGGACGCCCGTGCCATCTTATTTCAACGCCTGGATCAGAAAATAAATGCCCGCGAGGGAGATGGCGCAGGAGCCGAGCTTCACGATTCGCCGGGACAGGAACATCCTGTGGAGATTCTCACCCGCCCCGCGCACGGCGTTCATTCCGAGGTACAGCGGCAGCACGATGATCTGGTGGCCGATCTCTACGCCGAAGCTGAAGGAACAGAGGGCGGTCCAAAGCGCGAGGCGCGGCATCTGTGACATCGCCTCTTTCAAGCCGCCGGCGAACCCGAGGCCGTGGAACAGGCCGAAGCCGAATGCGATCGCGAGGCGGGTCCAGCCGCGACTTTGTTTGGGCCAGAAAATATTCTGCACCGCGACGAAGATGATGCTGGCGGCGATGATCGGCTCGACGACCCGCTCGCCCAGCGTTACCAGATCGAACACCGAAAGCATCAGCGTCAGCGTGTGGGCGACGGTGAACGCGGTGACGACCTTGATCAGATCGCCGAGTTTCGTCGTCGCCAGCACCAGAGCGCCGGCGAACAGGAGATGATCGTAACCGGTGAGGATGTGCAGGATGCCGTGGCGGATGTACGCGCGGATCGTGGGGCCCAGCGGCGCGTGTGTGTGCGCGGCCTCGGTGGATCGGGTGGCGGCGCCGGCGGTCCAGAGGCAGTCATACTCGGCGGAGTTTTCGCGCGTGAGCAGCGCGGTTGAAAAGGCGGCATCGTCACTCTGGCGAATCCGCACGATGCAGGAGGCGGTCCACAGGTCGAATTCGCGGAGAAAATTCTGGTCGATCTTGACGGTGTGCGGGGGAGTGGCCAGGGGATATTCAAAGTGGTAGGGGATCAACTGCGAACGACTCGAGATTATTTGAGGAGTGGCGGTGAAGGTGCCGGGGATGAGTTGGCCGTCGACGCGCACTTGAAGATGATGCAGGACATAGCCGGCGTGGGCGCGGGCCAGTGCGGGCCAGAGATCGTTCGGGGGATTGGCGTTTGCGCTGGCGACGAAAACTTGTTCCATCGAGATGCGCGCGTCGATGAGGATTTTGTCGGGACCGATGACGATGTCGAGCGCGTTTTCGACCATGGGGTGGGCGTGGAGCGTGCAGGCCGACATCATGGCGAAGATGGCGAAAATGCAGGACGCACATGCGAATTTCTTGGGCGTGGGTGCCACAGGTCGCGGTACTCCGAGACCTGTGTTGGCTTGGCCGAAAGACACAGGTCTTGGAGTACCGCG
>JANXVV010000409.1 GCA_025351525.1 Humisphaera sp.
CGCGGTACTCAGAGACCTGTGTCTTCGGGCGTCCCAAGTACACAGGTCTCGGAGTACCGCGACCTGTGGCACCCCGTTACCCGAACGTTGCATTCCCATTACATACTGAATCGAAATGCTTTCCTACTTTTTCACCCCATGATCCGGAACCGCCAATCGAACCACAGTCCCCTTGCCCACCACAGATTCCACCGCCAGCGTCGCCCCCACGAGATCCGCCGCCATCTTCGACACAGGTAGTCCGAGTTTAAATTTCTGCGTGCCTTTGCCGGATGACGAGGAAGAAATGTAGAGATGATCCAATTGACTCTCGCCAATTCCAGGCCCGTCGTCGCCGATCGTAAAGAGGCAACCACCGCTTGATTGTGGTTCGGCACAAAACTTGACATGACCACCCTCTCGTCGGGCATGCTTGATCGTGTTGCCGAGAAGATTTTGCAGTATCAACCGCAGCAGATCGCGGTCGGATTCGACAGCGCAGTTCTCCGAGACTTCCACCGCAAATTCGACGTGACGTTCCATGGCGACATGGCTCAGGCTTTGAACGGTTTCATGGACGAGCGATTTGACATTCACCGCGCTGTATCGGGCCTGCTGCTGTCTGCGACCCAGACGGTGGGCGAAAACGAAACGATCCATCGTGGTGACGGAATCCAACACCGAACGCCGCATCGCGTCGAGGTCTTCCACCGCCTCTGCAAAGCGAGGCTCGACGGACAGTTGCCGCTTGAGCACTTCCACCATAAGCATGATGCCGTTCATCCCCCCGCGAAGATCGTGATTGAGATAGGAAATATAATTGCTTTGCAGGTCATCCGAGGCTTTCAATTGGCCGGTGAGATGCTCGACGAACGTGAGCACGCCACTGCGCTGAGCGGTGTCAAGATCGACATTGATCGCCACCGATTCGGCGGTGGTCAGCACACGGCCCAGATGGGCGGCCACCTCCTCCAAAATGATGCAACGGAGCAGATGATATTCGATCAGCAACTCATCGACGCTATAGGCCTGATGAAATCGAACTTCACCGTGCGGCTTCGATCCCTCCGCCAGCCGTTCGGTCGGCGCGGGTCGATCAGAGGCCAAAGCCGCGGCTATCTGCTCAACCATCAACGGAACGTGATCGCGAAGCTGCATCAGCGTCAAATGTTCCGCGGCGGGAAGAATGTTTCGCACGGCCCTCAACCATCGCGCCATGATGCGCTCCGATCCCGCCCGCATTGCTCGCGACGCCTCTGGAAACGATTGTGTTTTGAAGCCGTCCAATGGCGGGTCGATGGGAGTCGATGGGGTCATGCGGTTCTCGGGTTTCTACTTGAATGAGCTTAAGAATGACAAAAGGGCATGACAACTCACGTTGATAACAAGCCTACTTTAGCGACGCATCCGAAATTGGGAAACCCGAAAATCTCGACGATCCATCTCTCGCCAATGCAGTGCCATCCGACTAATCTGGCCCGCCCCTATGACCGCTCCGCCGACCAACGACCCCGAACCGTTCGCCTACGAACCGCCCGACCCCGAGCGTCCGGCGTCGGCGGCGCCCACCGAAGCGGAACTCGAATATCAATCATCGACGAAAGGTGCATCGGTCCGACCCGATCCTTACGCCGCCTGGAAATATCGCGCATTCAGCTTGTTTTCGGGTGGTTTTGCTGCGGCGCTGATCGGGGGCCAAATCCAGAGCGCGGCAGTGGCCTGGGAGATTTACAGCCACAGCCATCGCGAAATGGATCTGGGTTGGCTGGGTCTGGTGCAGGCGATTCCGGTCATGCTTCTGGCGCTTCCGGCCGGTCATGTGGCCGACAAATACGATCGCCGCACTGTGGTGATGGTCGGTCAGGCGGTCGCCATGCTCTGCTCGATCGCCCTCGCCTTTCTCTCTTACTCGGCGGCGCGCGGGGCGATATCGTATCAGTGGTTTTATCTGCCGTTGTTTATCTCGAGCGCCGCCTTCACGTTCAACCGCGCGGCCCGGCACGCGATGCTTCCATCGCTCGTCCCCCGCAGTGCGTTTACCAACGCCGTCACCTGGAACAGCAGTATTTTCGAGCTGTCCCAGGTGATCGGTCCCAACCTCGGCGGCATCCTCATCGCCATGCAGTACAAAAGCGGGCAAAGCCTTTGGCTGGCGTACTGCCTGGCCTTTGCGGGTCAGGGACTGTATCTGGTTTTCCTGGCGATGATCCGCATTCTCCCGGTGGCCAAGCCGGTCCGTCGGCACACGATGGACGATGGCATCGCCTCGGGGATTCGATTTGTCTGGCGGACTAAAATTATTCTCGGCACGATCACGCTCGATCTGTTCGCCGTCCTCTTCGGCGGGGCCACCTACATGCTGCCGGCTTACGCGGTAAAGGTGCTACACGTGGGACCGATCGGGTTTTGCATGTTGCGGGCGGCACCCTCTATCGGTGCGATTCTAATGGCCGGGTTGCAGGCCCACCTGCCCCCGATGCAACAGGCGGGCCGGGTGTTGCTCTGGTCGGTCGTCGCCTTTGGGTTGGCAACGATTGGCTTTGGACTGTCCAGATCATTTATCGTGTCGATGTTGATGCTGTTTCTG
>JANXVV010000427.1 GCA_025351525.1 Humisphaera sp.
GGTCGTCGCCTACGGCTCCGATCCCGGCGTGAATTTTAGCTTTCAAAAGTTCCGTCAAATCCTGCGATTGTGCGTGGGGGATTTGATCGGCAGCAGCGAAAACTTCGATCGCGTGAGCTTGCGTTCCCTATCAGGCGCAGACGAACGACCGGCGCGCCAATGGCCGATCAGGATCACATCGATCCCCACCATGGCGAAGGTGACCGTCCATGCTCGAATGTGGGTGCCGGCGGAGGCGACCACCGTGCCAAGCGCGGAAGATTCATAAGCGAAATCCGCCATCGCATCGGCGAAGGAGGCCATCGCGTTCGACCGACCGAAGTCCAGCAGCATCGGCACTGCGCTCTCGGCGATGCGAGATGCAGAGGAGACCGCACCTGTCACATCAGATGCAATCGCTGTGACGGCGACAAGCGATGGCGTCGATACTTCAAGCGCGGGCAAAGCGAAAACCACCTCGTTCCATTGCACCATTGCCGACTGAAAAAACGCCGCGAAAGGTGGAGAGAATCGACCGATTGCACCAAGCGGTAAAATTGCTCGTCCCACATCGAGCGATGCGGCACTTGCATTGATATCCACATTGAACGGTGCGAACACGGGTGCTCGTACGATGATCGTTTTGCCCACCTCCGCGATATTCAACTGGAGATTGGCGTTGACATTGACATCGGTATTTGCCAATGCGCGGAAATGATGAGCGGTGGCATGAGTGGCTTTATCGGCGGCGACGGCGGGTCGGGTCGATACGGGCAAGCCATCGGCGTGGGTCAGGGAGTAGATCACTTGAGGCGCATCGGGCGACCCCAGGCCGGTGACTTCATCGTAGCCGGGGCCAGGGTGTTGTCGGCCAGTCGATCGGCCTTGGGTGACGTCGTGAAAATCGGCGGCATACGCCGAATAACCCGGCGTGTTGGGCGCGCTATAAAGCGAATAGAGGGCGGGGAGTGTCGCGGAGACGCCATCGAGCGAACCTTTGCCCGCCGCCGCACGAAGCTGGTCGGCCACCGCCACCTGCGCGGCCCACTGCGGCGCGCCGGCACTGGTGCCGCCAATCACCGACCACCCCACCACACCTGCATCCCGCACCGAACTGTACACCGCAAATCCGCGGTTCGGATCGGCGTTGTAGGAAACATCGGGCGAGGTGCGGAAACCACCGCTCTGGACGACACCCTGATACGAAGGTGATTTTTCGTATCGGCTCACGCCACCGGTGGTTTTATTCCATCCGACTTCGCTCGAATAGGTGCCGTTACCGCCGGTGGTATTAAGCGATGTGCCACCGACCGAAAGCACGCCCGGCGAAGTCGCGGGCCAATCCGGGCCTGCCCCCGAACCCTCATCACCCGAGGAGGCGACGAACGTCACCCCCGGATGGCCGAGCGGTGTGGTCAACGTCGAATCGTAGGGCAACTGGCCTCGGTACTCGCTGATACCCCAACTCAGGGAGACCACTGACACCCCCGCCGCCTTACGCGCATAATCCACACCGGCGAGCAGATCGGGGATGCTATCGGACTTGGTTTCGACCAGCAGAATTTTGGCATTCGGCGCGATGGCGTGGGCCCATTCAACGTCCATCGCAATTTCCGAGGCCCACCCGGAATTCACCTTCACGGTGCTGTCGGTACCACCGGTTTGACCGACGATTTTAAAACTGGGCGGTGCGGCAATGCCGAACTGCTCATCGAAAGTCGCCAGGTCCGCCGCGATGCTCGGATGCCTGAAAGCGTCGACGATGGCGATCGTCTGCCCGCTGCCATCGGCGTTGACGTGATCGAAGCCGTAGGCATGGCGGATCTGGCTCGGCGTGTATCCCTGCACGGCCGATGAAACCGGTGCCGCAGGCGGCGCGGGCCTGGAATGCGGGTGCGCGCAGAAGCCATCTGCGGACAAAAACTGTCGCGACTCCAGCCCTTCGACACTCGAACGCGCGGGGAACTTAACGCTCTTTTTCGGCAAGGCCATTCGTCACTCCTCGTTCCGGAAAGACACGCACTTCCAGATCTCGTTAGCTGTCTCTGGCCCAGCCTAACAAATTTGGATGAGGCCTCAATGAGAAATCGATGAGAACCCGCCCAATTTTTCAGATTCCGCCCGTCCCCCAAACATGGCGGGGGAGGGTTAAGGGAAGGGGTCGATGGCGCGATGGGACACCCCATGGCTACGCCATTCTCTCTGTCCGGCCGACCCCTGCCCTAACCCTCCCCCACCAGCGGGAAGGGAGGAACGATCGTGTAAAATCCGCCTCAATACTTGCGCAAAGGTGCAAAGAGCGCTTTGCAATCTTTGCACCTTTCGCATCTCCGCGCCCGCCTTTAATTCCTCACGGCGATGCAGGAGTCGGCGGCACTCCGGGCGGCAGCCAATCGGGCGGCGAACCGGGACCTCCATGATGCGGGCCATGATGAAGTCGATTCTGCAAAATTTCCCGATATCGCAATTTCTGCGCCTCGGTCAAAATCTTCTCCGTCTTCTTCACCGCCTCATCAAATGCACCATCGCGCGAGCTTTTCAGGGAAGCCAGCGAGGCGGAACAATCCTCCTGAATTTTGACGAACTTCAATTTCTGCTCCTCCGTCAACATCGCCAGCAACGCATCATCCCGCTTTTTCTGAACACCCTGCGCGGTTTGGAAACAGTCATCCACCTGGCCTTTGACGCCTTCCCAGATCACCCGCATTTTCTCATTCTGGTCCTGCGTCAAATTAAGTTCCTCGGCCAGAGGGGTTCGCGGAACCTTCACGAACGGCCTGGTGCCGGGATGCCGTGACACCAACATGCCGGCCACCAGACCGGAACTGAGCGTCAGCACAAACAGGATCATCAGAATGATTTTGGCTTTGCCCATGGCTTTCGTTCCGTCACGGTCAAGTCGTCCAGCATCCAGTCAACGGCGTAGCGCGGCGAAAAAAAAGTGTCTCCCAACAATCCCGGACTTGGGTCCGCGTAACCCGTCGTCGCCACCCGTTCCCATTCAGGTGCCAAAGCCACCGAAGCGTTGCCGGGTAACGCGGAATTAAGTTCCGGGGATTTCGTATCCAGCAGCCAGACACCGCAGACGATCAGCACCGAGGCCGCCAGGGCTCCGAGAAGTCCCATCGTGCGAAACAGCGGCAGGCTGTCTGATTCATCATTCCCGGCGTTCATCACGGCCTGATGCAGCCGCGCAGTTTCTTTCTGATTGATCCCGCGTGAACCGGCGGCAACACTGATGCGGGCCGATAGATCACGCAGGCTCGCCAGGCGGGCCATGCAAGCGGTGCATTCAATGAGATGGCGTTCGACCTTGGCAATGCTTTCCCGATCCAGTTCACGATCGTGATACGCGTCGATGAGAAGTTGAAAATGACAGTCGCTCATGAATTCCGATGTCTTACAAACCCGAATCAACGTAGCATGGGCTACCAGCCCATGTTTTGAATTTAATCCATGGGCTGGCAGCCCATGCTACGAATATCCGGTCAATCGCTTTCGCAATTCCGCCCGGGCTCGAAACAGCCGCGATTCCACCGTGCCGCGCGGCACACCGAGCGTGTCGGCGATCTCCTGATACGACAGGCCTTCGATCTCCCGCAACACCACCGTCTCGCGAAATTCCGGGGCCAGCGAACGGATCACTTCCAGCAGATCCAATCGTTGATCCACCGCGCTGGTGGTCGATGGCACACTCAATGAACCGGCCCAAAAACCGCGAGAGCTTTCCCGGCCATCCTCTGCATCCGAATCGCGATGCAGCGACAAGGTTTTCCGATCGTTCCGCTGCTTATTCCATATTTTGGCGGCACGGTTCATTAAAATTCGAGTCAGCCAGGTCTTGACCGAGGCACGGCCATCAAAGCTGTTCAGGCTCTTGAACGCCGCCACGAAAGTTTCCTGGCAGACGTCCTCCGCATCGGATCGGCTGGCGGCAAGAGACAGGGCCACGCGAAACAATTGGGGCGAATGCCGGTCGATCAGTGCGTGAAACGACCGGTGATCGCCTTTCGCCGCCGACTGCCATAATTCCAGGTCGCTCGGCTCCAAAACCGGTTCTCCGCTGCCGCAAACCACTCGATGATCCGGTCATCCTGATATGAAGTATGGTTCCCCGCCTTCGGCGAATTCTTCCCGGAATCGGAATTATTTGTAACAGAGCCAGTTTGCAATCATTCACGCCGGATGAAACAGCACGGTTCCCTGGACCAGGAAATAGACGCCGAGTAAACCGAAGGCGAGGCTGACGAACCAGATGGGTTTTCGCTTGCTCAGCACCGTAATGGCCGCCATGGCGATGGCGATCTGGAACATCGTCACGCCGGGGGCGAGTTTCTGATGGCGTCGCATATGCTCGCCGGAACTGTGCTGAAGTTCCCTCGCCTCGACCGTCAATTCCTCCTGCTTTTTTTCACGCTCTTCCAGCTTGGATTTGTCCGCTTCGGTCACGGTTTTACCCATGGCCACGAGAATCTCATTCTTATTGAGTGTCGCCAGCGTCTTGCTCTTCTGCGCTTGAAACTCATTCCACTTATCCGACGCCTGCACCTGCTCGAACAATGCCTCGTTCGCATGATCGCCGGCCTTCAAACCGGTGACCGCCGCGAGTGCCGCCAAAAAAGCGGCGGTGAGCGCCACCCAACCGACCCACTTCTCCGCCGAATGGGTGGCGTGGTGATGCATGTCTTCCTGGGCTTGTTCGGTGGGGGATTCCATTTCTTCAGGCATTGCGGTCTCCGGTTCGGTGATCGAGGCTTTTGACATGTACGGAAAAAGCCCGGCCCTTGGGGCCGGCGCTAAACGTTGAGAGGTAATTCTACATCATGTCGAGCGTCATGCGCGCCAATTCGGACATGCGGTCTTTCGACCAGGTGGGTTCCCAGACCAATTCCACATCCGCACTACGCACTTCGGGGATCGATTCGATCCGCTTCTCGACCTCTCCCGGCAGCGAACCGGCGACCGGACAGGCCGGGGCGGTGAGGGTCATCTTTACTTTCACTCCGCCGGTGTCGTCAACATCAATGCTGTAGATCAGACCCAACTCATAAATGTTGACAGGAATCTCGGGATCGTAAATTTGCCGAACCGCTTTAATGACCAGCCCTTCAAGCAGCTTCTTTTCAAGAGGTGTCAAAAATTTAACGGGCTTGTCATTGACCGGTTTGATCTCGACCGACTTAGCCGCCTGTAGATCGGCGATGGCTTTCAACGCCGCCTCCTGTTGTGGATCGGGCAGGACGGTCAGGGGTTGACGATGAGGCACCGGTGGGGATTCTTCAGTCATAGGACCCAATCAGATTTTGTAGCATGAGCTACCAGCCCATGGCTTCATTGCAAATGCAAAACATGGGATGGTAGCCCATGCTACGAAAGAGGTTCACAAATTCTTCGCGAATTCGATCTTGCCCGCCAAATCGCGGATGCGCTGCACCATGCCCTGCAAACCATTTCGTCGTTGCGCGCTCACGAACTGCTCGAGTCCGATTCTCTGGAAAAACGCCTGCACGTCAAACGCAAGAATCGCCTTCGCCTCCTGCCCGGCGAACAGCTTTTGTACCACGGCGATCAACCCGCGCACGATATGAGCGTCGGAATCCCCGAGAAAATCCAACCGATGCCCATCCCCCGCCCGCCGATGCCCGACCACGTGAACGGTGCTCATGCAGCCATGCACCCGCGCGGCGTCGGTCTTCAGCCCGGCAGGCAGAGGCAGCAGTTTCTCGCCGAGTTCCAGCAGATATTCGTTCCGCGCATCGCGGTCGCCAAGAAATTCAAACACTTCCGCCAACTGATCCGCCGCCAGTTCCGGTGATGCGGCGGTGGCCGATGGATACTTCAATTCCATCGACTTGGGCGCGACCACGGCGGGTGATTTCGCGGCGAATGCACCGATGATTTTTTTCAGCGCCGTCACCAGCGCATCCACATCCTCCCGCGTGTTGTACATCGCAAAGGAAGCCCGCGTCGTCGCGTTGATTTTGAACCGATCCATCACCGGTTGGCAGCAATGGTGGCCGGTCCGCACGGCGATGCCCTGCGAATCCAGTTGCGTCCCCAAATCCAGCGGTGAAATCACCGGATCATCCATCACGAAAGAGATCACGCCGGCCTTGTGGCTGGCAGTTCCGATGATGCGAAGACCCTGAATCGCGGAAAGCTTTTCCGTCGCGTACGCCAGCAGTTCATCGACATACGGCTCGAAGTTTTCAAACCCGATCCCCATCACATAATCGATCGCGGCCCCCAGCCCGATCGCCCCGCAAATATCCGGTGTGCCCGCTTCAAACTTGTTCGGGAGATCCGCATATTCCGTCTTCTCAAACGTCACGCTGCGGATCATGTCCCCCCCGCCCATGAACGGCGGCATCGCTTCGAGAATCGCCCGCTTCCCGTACAGCACGCCGATCCCCGTCGGCCCGAATAGCTTGTGCCCGGAGAAGCAGTAAAAATCCGCGTTCAGTTTCTGCACATCCGTCGGGGAATGAGCCACCCACTGCGCGCCGTCGATCAGCACCATCGCGCCGACCGCGTGCGCCTGCTGAATGATTTCTTCGACGGGATTGATCGTGCCGAGCGAATTGGAAAGGTGATTCACCGCGACCATCTTCGTGCGCGGATTCAGCAGTTTCGCGAACTCATCCATAAGCAATTCACCGGCGTCATTCATCGGGATGACGCGGAGCTTCGCCCCGGCCAACTCGCAAGCCATCTGCCAGGGGACGATATTGGAGTGATGCTCGAGCGCGCTGACGATGACTTCATCGCCCGCCTTCAGGAATGCGCGAGACCAGGAAGATGCCACCAGATTGATCGACTCGGTCGTGCCGCGCGTGAAAATAATTTCCGCGGAATCGGCGGCGTGAATGAACCTTTGCACCGTCGCGCGAGCCGTCTCGTAGGCTTGCGTGGCGATCTGGCTCAACTCATAAACGCCTCGATGTACGTTGGCGTTCTGAGCTTCATAGTAATGCGAGATGGCGTCGATGACGGCGCGCGGTTTTTGGGTGGTGGCGCCGTTGTCGAGGTAGATCAGCGGGTGGCCGTGCGATTTCGTTTGGAGGATCGGGAAGTCGCGGCGGACCTTTGTTGGATCGAATTGAACCTTGCGAAGTTGAATTGCGGGAAACTGCGTCATGTGTCCAGATTATAGCCGTGCGGCTGGAATGTGGCGCAGGACGATGCGCGAAAACTTCCCTCACACCGACGCCCGCAAAGCCCGCACCCGATTTCCCTTGCGGGGATCGACCTGACTCAGTTCCCAGTTTTTCTGCAGGTTCAACCATAGTGACGGAGAGGTGACAAACGCTTTACCTAAAAGTACGGCCAGTTGTGCGGAAACACCGCGTCGACGACGGCACACTTCGTTGATCCGGGCAGCATCGGTGTCCAGATGCCGTGCCAAATGGATTTGAGACACACCGCGCTCATCCAACATTTCGCGCAGAATGTCACCGGGATGTACTGCAATCGGAAAGTCACCTAAATATTTTGCCATGAGTATTTCATCCTAATGATAATCAGTAATTTCGACGCGCTCCGCACTTCCCTCGATCCAACAAAAGCATATCCGGTACTGATCGTTGATACGGATCGCGTGCTGACCTGTGCGCTCAGCTTGCAACGGATGCAAATTTAACCCCGCCCGTACGCCCAGATCAGTCAGTGATGTCGCGGCAGCCAGAAATGCCAACCTACGCCGTGCTGCCTCATGCAGATGAACCGTTAAAGTCTGGCGAGCAGCTTTAGAATTTAGACCAGCGGCGATGTCACGCGTCCCTTTATCGCGGTAGTCGCGAATCGCCATTATCGTACTGTAGCGCGTACCGATAACGTACACAAGCCGATTATTGATTATCGAATCAAAGACTTGAGAGTTTGGCTGAGACGGGGAAAAAATCGGCGACTTTACATCGAAACCCAAGAAGTAGTGATTCAGCCCTGAGATCGTCATCGGCGGTGAAAATGACCGGTCGCCCGCCATGCAAATAGACCGTGACGGTTCGGGCCATGGGATCGGCGACCCAAATCAAGGGAAAGCCGGCGTGCTGATACTCGATCACACGATCTGTGATGGAGAAAAAAGTATCTTGAAACGAGACGACTTCAACAGCCAGGTCGGGCACAATCGGCATGAAATCCGGATCGTCATCATTAAAATGACGCATCCGATCCGTTAGCACCACAGTCACATCAGGTTTGAGAATGCGATCTTTTCCGGATGGAAAGCACTGATAACCCAAGCTGCCGGGAAAAACCTTCGCGACTGGGTTTGCCGATGTGTAATCACGGATTCGCGCGGCAAACATTCCCTCAACCTCGCTGGAAAGCAGGCTGCTGGACTTGTCGACGATTTTTCCGTCAATTAACTCCAAAGTTGAATTATTTGGCATCCTGGCCAGATCGACAGGCGTAAAAAGACGTGGTGCGCGAGCGAATGTCATGTCGATTTCCGGTCGCTGCGATAAGCGCGCAGTCAGCGCGCCTTTTCATCATGGCTGCCCAAATCCGTAATCCGCAAATCCTGCGGCAGACCATGCTGGGCGGCCATGAAATCCTCCAACCGCCGCCGCACCGGAGCCACGCGCATCCGGCGGGTGACATCGGCGGCGAAGGCATACGTCAACAGATGCCGGGCGGCTTCCAAACCCACGCCGCGCGAACGCAGATAAAACACCGCATCCTCGTCGACGGGGCCGATCGTCGATCCGTGCGTGCATTTCACATCATCCGCATAAATCTCCAAGGCCGGTTGGCTGTTCATGTACGCATCGTCGCTCAGCAACAGCGACTTGCTCGACTGTTTGCTGTCGGTTTTTTGCGCGTCTTTCTGCACGAAGATTTGACCCTTGAACACACACGTGGCGCGGCCGCTCAACACATGTTTATAGAGTTCATGGCTGGGGCAGTTGGCCTTTTCGTGGTGCAGCAATGTGTGATTGTCGCAGTGCTGATCGCCACCGATAATGACCAGGCCGTTGAGGGTGGCGTCGGCACGCTCGCCGTTCATTTTCACGTTCAAATCGTTGCGGGTCAGCTTGCCGCCGATGGTGGCGGCATGGCTGATGAAGCGGCTTTGCCTGCCAAGATCGACCTGCATCGTCGCGACGTGATACGCCGTCAGACTTTCCTGCTGCAATTTGCAGTGATCGATGCGGCAATCGGTGCCGGTGACAAACTCCGTCACCGCATTGGTGAAGTAAACACCGCTGCCGGAACCGACGTAGCTTTCCACCACCGTCGCCTCGACATTGTCCTCGGCCACCACCAGCACGCGCGGGTGCGACACCGTGGGCTCATCGCCGGCGGTGGAGATGAAGATCAAATGAATCGCGCCGTCGATGGTGGTGCCGCGCGGCAGATGGATAAACGCGCCGTCGCCGACAAATCCGGTATTGAGCGCGACGAAAGCGTTTTCCTCGATGGCGGCGTATTTGCCGAGGTGTTTTTCGATGACTTCGCCATCGGTTTCCAAAGCGGCGGCGATGCTGATCACCTTCGCCCCTCGGGGAAGTTTACCGTGTTTGCTGAGGGCGGAAACATATCGCCCATTGACGAACACCAGTTCGACGGCGGCATCGCGACCGAAGGTGAAATGTTTGGCGGTTGAAGAGCCGTCATCGGATCCTTCAAGGTCCCCGAGTTTGAATGGCGTGCGGATGATCGGGTCGATATTCGTAAACCGCCATGCCTCGGTCTTGCGCGAGGGGAATCCGACCAGATCAAATCGGGCGATCGCGTCGCGCCGCAGTTTTTCGAGCCATGGGTGCCCGACACCTTCCTGGATCGCGAAGCGGTCGAAGTTGGACAGGTGAACCTTCTTGTCGTCAATCACTTGAATCATCCTACTGGCTCCATCTCAATCCATATAGCCCGGTGTTTACACCGGTTTTTTTCCGGCATATTGCCCGGTGTTTACACCGGTTTTTTTATTAGAGACCCAAAGAACCGGCGTAAACGCCGGGCTATATGGCGGTCTGCATCTCAGCTTCCACCCAGTCGTAACCTTCCGTATCGAGCTTCACCGCCAATTCCTTGTCACCCGTTTTGACAATGCGCCCATCGATCATCACATGCACCACATCCGGCACCACGTAATCCAGCATGCGCTGATAGTGCGTCACCAGCAGCACGGCCTGCTTCGGGTCGGCTTCGTGCAGCTTGTTGATGCCGTGCGAAATCGTGCGGAGGGCATCGACATCCAGGCCGCTGTCGGTTTCGTCCAGCAGGCCCAGTCGCGGGTTGATGACCGCCATCTGGAACACTTCATTGCGCTTTTTCTCCCCGCCGCTGAAACCTTCGTTGACCGCGCGGTTCATGAAGCTCGGATCCATTTCCAGCATCTTCATCTTGTCTTTGACGAGCGTGAGAAACGCCATCGCATCCAGCTCTTCCTCCCCGCGATGCTTGCGGATCGCGTTGACGGCTGCCTTCAAAAAATAGCTCGTGCTGACGCCGGGAATTTCAACCGGGTATTGAAACCCCAGAAACATTCCCTCCCGCGCCCTTTCTTCGGCGGACATTTCAAACAAGTCTTTCCCGTCGAACAGGACCGATCCTTGCGTCACCTCAAAAGTCTCACGCCCGGCCAGAACGCCGCAAAGCGTGCTCTTGCCCGAGCCGTTCTTTCCCATGATCGCATGAACCTCACCGGCGTTGATGGTGAGATTCAAACCCTTGAGGATTTCCCGGCCGCCGGGGACGGCGATGCGGGCGTGGAGATTGGTAACTTCAAGTAATGCCATTTTTGATTCAGCGTCTTTCATTTTAAATCGTGGACTAAGCGATCTTTTGAACTTGCAGGGAGGTTCGCCTCTTGAATCGGCCGATCGGAACGGAGCTTATTCCGGACGCTTGCGTTGATATCCGCCGCCGTCTCTTCAGAACCGGCGTTTAGTGCCACCACTCCAACGCGGCGACGATATGAATTGACTGCACGCTCGGCAATCTCCGGGCGAAGACGGTGACTCTTTACCAGGTTCAGACGAACTTCCGTCCAAAACCCCTTTTTGACGGCGGCCAAACTCGGTCGCTTGCCATTTGATTGATTTACTCGACGGGTTGCCATGAATAGTTCTCCTTTTCGCCCGTTGAAATCAACCGATTCAGTATCGAAACACCAGCCGTCGTGTGAAAGCTGATCTGGTCCATTCCAACAAGACATACGCGTTGCTCCCAACTTGCAACTACCGGCCCGTAAACGATGTCGTACCATCTATTACCATCTTCAATCGCCGGGCCATTGTGATGGTTCACCAAGGGCATCCTTTTACCCTTGGCATTTTTGCTCTGCCGACAATGCTGAACCAAACTCCAATAATCAGAATTATCATAGTCGGGCGAAACAAAGTGAAGCGACATCAATTTTGCAAGCGTCAACCTCGGTACACAAAAGCGAAGCAAAACCGGGCAATTGTCGTGCTTTGATATCCATCCGGAATTGTATCGGCGGTGCGCCCAGTGCTTTGCCTGTCGCTCAAGAGTCGTGGCATAAAAACCGCGCCCAAAGTCCAGATCAACTCGTGAAAATTTCAAATCGATACCAGTTCTCTCAATTCCTTTCCGATCGAAGTCTGTGCATCCGTGCCACAAAGTGAGCAAATCACTGCGAGGTGGCACCCAATTCGGTGCGGGATCGTAGAGCGTCCTATTCAACCGACACTCCCTTCCAAACTCACCCCCAACAGCTTCTGCGCCTCCACCGCAAACTCAAACGGCAGCTCCTTAAACACTTCCTTGCAAAAACCGCTGACGATCATATTCACCGAATCTTCCAACGCGATCCCGCGAGCCTTGCAATAGAACAACTGATCCTCACCGATCTTGCTCGTGCTGGCCTCATGCTCGGCCTTGCTCGTGGTGTTCCGCACTTCGATGTACGGGAACGTATGCGCCCCGCATTTGTCGCCGAGCAGCAGCGAATCGCACTGCGTGTAATTACGGCTGTGCGATGCGCCTTTCATGATCTTCACCAACCCGCGATACGTGTTCTGGCCTTTGCCGGCACTAATTCCTTTGCTCACGATCGTGCTCTTGGTGTTCTTGCCGATGTGAATCATCTTCGTGCCGGTGTCGGCCTGCTGGAAATTATTCGTCAGCGCCACGCTGTAAAACTCACCGACACTATTGTCCCCCTGCAGAATGCACGAGGGATATTTCCAGGTGATCGCCGATCCGGTTTCCACCTGCGTCCAGGTGATTTTGCTGTTGACACCCCGGCAGGCCCCGCGCTTGGTGACGAAGTTGTAGATGCCACCCTTGCCATTCTTGTCGCCGGGATACCAGTTCTGCACCGTGCTGTATTTGATCGTCGCATTGTCCATCGCCACCAGTTCCACGACGGCGGCGTGCAACTGATTCTCATCGCGCATCGGAGCCGTGCAGCCTTCCAGATAACTGACGTAAGCGCCTTCGTCCGCGATAATCAAAGTCCGCTCAAATTGTCCGGTATTTTTCGCATTGATGCGGAAATAGGTGCTCAACTCCATCGGGCAACGCACGCCTTTGGGAATGTAGACAAACGATCCATCGGTAAAGACCGCGGCATTCAGTGTCGCAAAATAGTTGTCCGAATAGGGCACCACCGAGCCCATGTATTTCTTCACCAGTTCCGGGTGATTCAACACCGCATCGCTGAACGAGCAGAACAAAATTCCCTTCTCGGCCAACGACTTTTGGAAAGTCGTCTTGACCGACACCGAATCGAACACCGCATCCACTGCGACATTCGGAGCCTCTTCCCCGAGCAGCAGGGCGCGCTCATGCACCGGCACCCCGAGCTTTTCAAAGGTCGCCAAGGTTTCATCCCGCTCTTCCTTGCTTAGCTTGCGGGCTTTGGGGGCCGAGTAATAAATCGACGCCTGATAGTCAATCTTCGGGTATTGAAGATTGGGCCATTCATGAGGCTCTTCAAGCGTCAGCCAATGCCGGTACGCCTTCAGTCGCCCATCCAGCATCCACTGCGGTTCGTTTTTCTTCTTTGAGATAAATCGAATGATCTCCTCGTTCAGCCCCATCGGCGCTTCATCGGCCTCCACATCGCTGATGAAGCCCCACTTGTATTCTTGATTGGCAAGAGACTCAATCTCAACGGTTTCTGTAGGCATAAAAAATTCCCCGCGCCGTGGCGGAAAAAAAACACTTCGATCACATAGACAGAGCGAGATTGGATGCTTTGAACAAGGTGGCATGGGCGTCTCGCCCA
>JANXVV010000456.1 GCA_025351525.1 Humisphaera sp.
TTCGTCGGGTCTGAACTCCCGTCATGGGCTTCCTTCAGATTCGGCCTCGCGGCCGACACCCTTGCTTGGACGGACGGTTCCGCTCATCACGGCCCGTAGAGGACTTACACCTCCTAAACACACGACATGCGTGGCGCACAATTAAAACACTCCCGGAATCGTCCGGGGTGTTTTTTTGCATGTCGCACGCCGCTGCGGCTGGAGGGCGGCAATCCCCTGCTGCCGCCACTGCGGCGGTCGAGGACGACCGCCCTCCAAAATTCATTTTCAGATCAGTCCTGTGTCACCCAACCCAAGCTGGGAAGTTATTGCGAGCCCGATCCTTAAGCTTCACCGCGCAAACAAACTGTACGCAATCGCATCCAGATCCAAACCGCTGAATTTTCCGTCGCGGAAATACAAGGCGGCCAACCCGGCGGACATCGCGGCGTTGTCGGTGCAGTAGCGCATCGGGGGGAAAAATACCGGCAGATGAAAATTCGCCATCGCCGCCCGCAGCCCGCGATTCGCCGAGACTCCTCCACCGAGAATGATCGATTTGGCGCGCGTCTGCATCGCGGCCCGTTGAATCTTTTTCACGAGAACCTCCACGCACGCCGCCTGAAAACTCGCGGCGACATCCGCCACTTGAGAGGGCGTAAGACTCTCCAACCCCCGCTCGCGGCCTTTATGCCCGCGCACCTGATAGAGCACCGAAGTCTTCAAACCGCTGAACGAAAAATCGAGCGAATCGCGGCCAAGGGTTGATCGCGGGAAATGAATCGCCGTCGGTGAACCCGTCGCCGCCAATTGATCGATGGCCGGACCTCCCGGATACCCCAATCCCAGGATCGCGGCAACCTTGTCGTAGGCCTCGCCCACGGCGTCATCGATCGTCGTGCCGATCAGGGTGATATTCGAGAAATCCTGCACATCGTAGAGAGCCGTGTGCCCCCCGCTGCATACCATGCCGACCGCCGGAAAAGGCGGCGCGGCGTTGGTCTCCAACTTCACACTGTACAGGTGGGCATGAACGTGATCGACGCCGATCAACGGCTTGCCGAGCGCCCACGCAAGGGTCTTGGCGGCGGTCACACCGATCAGCAGCGACCCGATCAACCCAGGCCGATACGCCACCGCGATCGCGTCCAAATCTTCCAATCGCGTCCCGGCGGTTTCCACGGCCTCGCGGAGGACTGGGAGTATATTTTCAATATGCGCCCGACAGGCAATCTCCGGCACGACGCCCCGATATTTCGCGTGCAGTTCGATCTGCGTCGCGACGACATTGCTGCGAACGTCATACCCATCGGCGACGACGGCGGCGGCGGTTTCATCGCAGGTGGATTCGATGGCAAGAATCAATGGCATATCAAGCAACCTGAATAACTTCCAACGCCGTGATCGTGCGCGGATCGAAATCGATTCGGCACTCGAACGTCCCGGCCAGTCCGCTTCGGTCGAGCGCGACAATCCATCCCTGCTCGACGATCATCTCCTCAATCACGCGCCCATCCGTCAGCGTCGCTTTGCAGACGGCGGCGTACTTTCGCTTGGGAACGCCGAGCGACACGAGCAGGTTCCGCCATTCCTCCGGTAGAACTTTGGCGAGTCGGTTGCGCGGCGGGGCTTTGGAGTGCATTCGACTCATTCTACGTTAGATTTGCGGCGTTGCCGATGGCAGTGGTGAGGGATGACGATCGACGCCGCAATCCTCCCCACGCCCGGCTGGCGCGCCTCGGTCCCTCATCGCGGGTAAACTCCCAGACCGTTATTGATGCGCCGGTCCTTAAGTCGGAAAGTTGTTTCGAGCCCGTTCCTAAGCACTTCCCCCTCGCTTCCGTTTCACGTTCGCATACGCATCGCTCCGTCTTCTTTTTCGAGAGCGTTCTTCCTCATTCGTATCCCGGCAGACGATCTCGTACAGCACCGCCCTGGCCGTGCCGCTGCGGCGGAGGATGCGGCCGAGACGCTGTTTGGCCTGGCGGGTGGAGGCTTGGCCGCCGATGACCACCGCCACCTTTGCCTCGGGGACGTCGACTCCTTCATCGAGCACCTGATTGGCGACGAGGATGGGGAAAGTACCGGCGGCAAAACCTTCGAGGACGATCCGCCGTTCGGCTTTGCGGGAATGGGCCAAAAGCGTGGGGACCAGAAAACGGCGCGAGACATCCAAAGCCATGGGATTGGAGGCGGCGAAGACCAGCACCCGCTCGCCAGCGTGCAGGCGGAACAAATCCTCCAGTACACGGAGCTTTTCGGTGGCGCGGTCCTCAATCGACTTTTTGAAATAGAACGCCTTCTGAGCTCGGCGGGCAGCGGGGTTTTCTCCGGCATCGGCGCAGAGATCTTTCCATGTGTAGGTCCGAGTGCCGTTGGTGATTTTTGCGGGCGCTGCCGGACCTTCGCCGCTGGTGGCCGCAGCGGCACGATTGCGTTCAATCAGATAGCTCCGTACCGTGCGCGACGCGGCATCGTACGCGCCCTGCTCGGCATCGCTCAGTTTGACCGGGATGCGGACGATCTCGTAGTCGGCCAGCGTGTTTCCTTTGGCGTCGGCGATTTCCTGGCGATAAACGACCGGGCCGATGAGAGTGTCGAGATCGACGTGTCGACCATCGGCTCGGTCGGGCGTGGCGGTCAGGCCGAGACGCATCGGGGCGGCGCTGAAGAGAGCCGCCTCGCGATAGCTGCGACCGGGAAGGTGATGTGCTTCATCGAAAATGATCAGCCCGAAGCGATCGCCCATTTCCGGCATTCGGGCAAAGGCGCTGTCGTATGTGGTGACGGTGATCGGTTGGAGATTGAAGAGTGAATCACCGACGATGCCCGCGTCGTAACCGAGTCGCCGAAGGATGCGCTGATGCCACTGGTGCATGAGATCGCGCACGGGCGCGACGATCAGCGTGGCAACCCGAACGGCGGCCATGGCGGCGAGGGCGACTTCGGTCTTGCCGGTGCCGGTCGGCATCACGATCATGCCCCGATTTCCGGCGGCCTGCCAGGCGGCGACGGCCTGCCGTTGCTCGGGGCGAAGCGTCGGCAGATCGGCCTGCGGAAATGCCACCCGCGCCACCGGCGGCAGCGCATCGTGAAAGCGCGGCCCGAAGGTCGATTGAAGATGGCACCGCATCGCGGCATAGTGGATGGCATCGCAGCGGAAAGCCCCGATGCGGGGATCCCATTGCCAGAGGCGGGCGGGATCGACACGGGCCATGTCCGACGGCGAAGCGCCTTCGAGAAGCAGGGTGCCGCAGTCGAACGACAGGGAGAGAGTGTTCGCGGGGGGTGCGGGCCGATACACGGGAGCAGTGTATCCGCAAGGCGGAAAGTTGGCTAAAAGCCGCGGCGAGAGAGTATAATGGTTGGGCGATCGCATTGAAAATTTCCCGTCCCCTCCCCCTGGTACTCCGGGGGGAGGGTTAGGGTGAGGGGTCTTGCTTTTTCTTCCGCTAGGTCGACAACTTTGACCTACTCTCGCCAAGAAAAAAAGACCCCTCACCCTAGCCCTCCCCCCATGAATACATGGGGGGAGGGGACCGGAGCGGCGAATGCGATGCCCCCTGCGAGTACTCGCGGGCTCAATCAATGAGGAGGAATCCTCTGTACTCGAAAGGCGAGCGATGTCAGCCACCAATCCATTTCCCGGCATGAACCCGTTTCTCGAACGGCACTGGGGGGACATTCATCACAGCATCATTCAATACGCGCGCGATCAACTTTCGGAACAACTCCCGGGCGCGTTGCGGGCCCGCGTGGAGGAGCGCGTTTTTTTGGAGGATGACTCGGGGTGGACGCGAAACATCTACCCGGACGTGCGGATCATCGAACGGCGACGGGGCGATGTCAGTCCCCGCACCGCGATGGAAAATGACCCGGAGGCGGGCGGTGTGGCGATCGAGGAGCCTTTGATATTGCGCGTGCATCACGAACCTTTCACCGAAGGTTTTATCGAAATTCGCGATGGTGAATCGGGGAATCGCGTGATCACCGTGATCGAGATTCTCAGTCCCGCCAATAAAGACGGCGGAAAGAGTACGCAGGAATACCGGCAGAAGCAGCAGGAGATGATGGCCGGCGATGCCAGCCTGGTGGAGATCGATTTGCTGCGGGGTGGACAGCGCATCACCCTGGTGCCGATCGGAAACATTCCGGCCTCCCATCGCACGGCATATCACGCCTGCGTCCACCGGGGTTGGCGCGGCGGTGAAGCCGAATTTTACCGGCTGCCCCTGCAGCGCCGTTTGCCCCGATTGAAAATCCCTCTGCGACAAACCGATCCGGATGCGCAACTGGATCTGCAGGCGTTGATCGATCAGGCCTATCGAATGGGCCGTTACGATGATATCGACTACGCCAGAGCACTTGAGCCACCGCTGGGCGCGGAGGATGATGCATGGACGAATGAGCTGCTCAAGGGAATAGGCAAACGGTAAACGGCTCGATTCAGCCGATACTATACTCTGCCCATTCTGTTTTGATACAATTCCGCCTCATCGATTTCGGCTGAGAATGGCGAAAAGAAAGAGAGGAGCCGTCGAGGAAGACCACTCCGCTTCGAGAGTGTCATTGTCGAGGACGCACGGATGCGACGAATTGAATTTTCTTCGGACGAGTTGAGGGAGATCGAGCGGGATCGTTACGGACACGCGGAAGCGGCGGTTCGGCGGCGGATGGAAACGCTGTGTCTCAAGGCCAACGGTGAGAAGCACCGGCGAATCGTTGAACTGGCGGGAGTGTCGCGACCCACGGTGCAGCGGCTGCTGGACACGTTCATTGCCGGCAGGCTGGCGGCGGTGCGGACGTACCACTGGAAGGCGCCCGTCAGCGCGCCGACCCCGCACCGGAATCTCCTGGCGAAGGAGGCCGTCGTACTCACCCAACCTGAATCTGATCGAGC
>JANXVV010000500.1 GCA_025351525.1 Humisphaera sp.
TCTGACACGTATCGTGTCACTAAGAAAACGTGTCCCTCCGGGACTACCGCTAAACGAAGATTGGAGAATCGACGTGATCGCCTCGACGATGCGCTCCGGCAGATTTTCGTGCGGACGCACCGCCGACCCCGCGCGATAAGAAATCTCCACCGGATACGCCCGTCCCTCCGCGCGAACGATCGGGCATCCTCCTAAATACGCCGCCACCGGTTCGGCTTCCAGCGTCGCCGACATCACCACCAGAATCAGATCCTCGCGCACCGTCTGCTGAATCTCCCGCAGATAGGCGATGGCCATATCCGTGTGCAGACTGCGCTCGTGAAACTCATCGAGAATCACCGCCCCAATCCCCGGCAGAAAAGGGTCATCGAGCAGTTGCCGTGTCAGAATCCCCTCCGTCAGCACGCGAATCCGACTCACATCGCTCAACTTCCGATCGAATCGAACGTGATACCCCACCTCCCGGCCAAGCTCCCAACCATTCTCCTCCGCGATGCGAGCCGCCGACGCCCGCGCCGCCACCCGCCGGGGCTGCAACATCACCAGATTCGGATGCTCCGCCGAAAGTAAACCGGCCCGCAATATCGCCGGCGGCACACGCGTCGTCTTGCCTGCGCCGGGCGGTGCTACCAAGACAAGCGCGCGGCATTCCCGAAGTTGCTTCACGATTTCAGGGAGCGAGGCATCGATCGGTAGAGGGGTCATGGATTCCTGTGTTGAACCGGGGATACCCGAGCGTAGTGGAAATGCAAGGTCAGTGAATACATCACAGTAGGGTTCACACGCCGGTTATGATAGAATCAGGAAGCCTTGAAGCAGGAGCGCGCATGACCCGCAGCCTTCAAATTGAATCCCGCGTTGGTAAAGTTGGAGTGCTTTTAGTGCGCGTGCCTGTTGCGCCTTCGGACGCGGACACTGATGTGATCTTTACGATCCAACCCAAACCCGCCCACCGTTCTTGGCCGCCAGGATACTTCGAACGGACCTACGGCTGCATTGCCGATGACCCGATGGCGGTTCCGGATGATCCTCCAGAAGCGAATGATGGCAGGCGAGATTGACGAAAAACTTCAGTGGCGTGAATAATTTTATTATCTCGAAGCTGCCGCGAGCTCAACGTGAATAAGCAAGAAGAGGCATATTATGCATGGGAACGACGCGGAAAGTCTGCGGGCGATGAATTGTCCGACTGGCTGTCCGTTGAGCAATCGCGACAGATTGCATTGGCAGAAACTCCGCTTCTCCGATGGAACGTCAGGCCCCTAAGAACAATAGTCCTTTCTATTTCAATCGTGCTTGGCGCAATCATCTGGACTCTGCTCTTACCCGGAATTATAGCATATGTGGATGGTGTACTTTATGACGACGCGTCGTTTTTAAATCATCTGCCAGTGGATGCTCAGCTACAGATCAAAGCGTTTCAGCATGAGAATGAACAATTCCGCTCAAACATCGAAAAAATCGAATTGGCTCTTCGCGAAGAGCTAACTAGGAAGCCGGCCGTAAACGCCAAGGAAGTTGCTGAACTATATCGTCTGTGGTCGACAATGAAACGTGATCTCGAAGCGTCCAAGCCACCGATCTCCGTGATACCTTTCTATCTAAATCCGCAAATGCTATTGTGGCCGGCAATTTACTCATCTCTTGCAATTCTAATTTTCGTCATACCACCATATTTTGTTGAACGTCAGTCTTTGCTCGAACGAATAATTAAACCATTGCTTCTAGGATTTTTAATTTATTTTCTGTACGAATGGCCTCTGTGGGCAAGAAACGTGTTTAAAACTCACGGCAGAAAAGTGTACGCCTACCCGAATTTTGATGTGGATCAAGGGTCATTCTTATCTCAAGAACTAGTCATTCTAGGATTTAGCGTTTTGTTGGGATTTCTCTGGGCGCAATGGACCTCCTTTTTTAAAATTGCGAAGGGGAAGTCACAAAAAGATGATCTTTGTTATGATGACCCGGTGCGGAAGGCATTTGACGTACGAGCGGCGAGTCAAATTTCTTTGCTCTTTACACATTGGCAATTTGCATCTTTAATTTTAGCGGCCGGTTTTTTCTTTTTTACACAATTTTTCTGGAATATTGTTGGGAGGCTTAACGACCAACGATATTTGCTGTCCGCACTTGTGGCGCATTTGCTGTGGGGTGTTTCTTGGGTATTGATAACGTTGCCACTGATCGAATCATGGCGCCGGTGGAACAGGGTTAGGATGGAGGCACTACGTGCATTAGCCATGGAAGCGCATGCCGGGAATGTTGATGCAAAGACAACACTCGATTTATTAAGAGAGGTTCAGCCCGTCGCATGGACGAACCTCATTCTTACACAGTTTGCAGCTGGCATTTCGTTTTTACTACCCCTCGCGCAGGTTTTCCTAAAGTGAAATCCGTGCTGCGGCTGTAGGAGACGCCATCTCCGTGTTTATTTCAAACCGCTGCATTGTCGGCGCCGTCTTCAAATAGTATAACTATTGCCCTAAAACCCTGAAAAATACCCAAGGAGACTCCCATGGAACGCACGCTCATCATTCTAAAACCCGACGCCGTTCAACGCGGCATCTGCGGCGAGATCATTTCCCGCTTCGAGAAAAAAGGCCTGCAGGTCATCGGCGTCAAGCTGATGAAAATCCCGCAGGCGCTGGCGGAGACGCATTATTCGCCGCACAAAGAGCGCCCGTTTTACGCGGGGCTGGTGAAGTTCATGACCAGTTCGCCGGTGGTGGTTCTGGCTCTTGCAGGCAAGGATTCGATCGCCATCGCGCGGAAGATGATGGGGGCGACGTTCGGATCGAAGGCGGAGCCGGGGACGATTCGCGGGGATTTTGGAGTGAGCAATTCTTATAACCTGATTCACGGGTCGGACTCGGTCGAGGCAGCTGCGAAGGAGTTGAGGTTGTTCTTCAACGCAGAGGAATTGCTGGAATGGACGCCGGCGATTCAGGCATGGGTGTATGATTTTGGGAAGGGGACGGCGGAGTAACATATGGGTGCATCCGCCAAAACCCGTGTCGAGAAACTCCGCGAGGAACTCAATCGGCACAATCATCTTTACTATATCGACGCCAGACCGCAGGTCAGCGACCAGCAGTACGATCGGCTGATGCGCGAGCTGGTGGAGTTGGAAACGGCGCACCCGGAGTTCGCCGCCGCCGATTCACCGACGCAGCGGGTGGGCGGTGCGCCGATCGAATCGTTTGTGACCATCGAGCATCGCGTGCCGATGCGGAGTATCGACAACACCTACGATGAGGCCGAGGTTCGGGCATTCGATGAGCGGGTGCGGAAGAATCTGGGAGGCGAGCAACCGGCTTATGTCGTGGAGCCGAAGATCGACGGGGTGTCCGGTTCGATCCGGTACGAAAACGGGCTGATGGTGCTGGCGGCCACGCGCGGGGATGGACGGCGCGGGGATGACATCACCGCCCAGGCCCGCACGATCCGATCGCTCCCGCTTCGGTTGCACGGCGACGGCGATATCCCCGCCATTCTCGAAATACGCGGCGAGGTGTACATGCCCAACGCAGTGTTTCAACAACTCAACAAAGAGCGCGCCGAGGCGGGTGAGGAAACCTACAAGAACCCGCGCAATCTCACCACCGGCACGCTCAAACAGCTCGACCCCAAAATCACCGCCTCGCGCAAGCTCCAGTTCATTTCACATGGACTGGGGCAGGTGGAACCCTTGCCGACAGACAGCTATTGGGACTGGATTCAACTGCTGAAGCGATGGCATCTCCCCGTCGCCGAGAAGACGAGCTTTGCGGAAACCATCGATGAAGCCTTGAAGATCATTCACGCCTTCGCCACCGAGCGCGGCTCGCTCGCCTATCAGACCGATGGCATGGTGGTGAAGGTCAATTCCTTCGCGCAGCGCGAACGACTGGGCGCCACCACCAAGGCCCCGCGCTGGGTGATGGCGTATAAATATCAGGCCGAGCAGATGCAGACGGTGTTGAACGGTGTCGACTGGCAAGTGGGCAAAGGGGGCAATCTGACCCCGGTGGCACGATTGGAACCGGTGTTTCTAGCCGGCACCACGGTGTCGAACGCCACGCTGCACAACCTCGATCAGATCCGCCGACTCGACATTCACTATGGCGATACGATTGTGGTGGAAAAGGCGGGAGAGGTGATTCCCTATATCAGTCAAGTGGTGGTCGAGTTGCGTCCCCCGAAGGCAAAACCGATCGAGCCGCCGACGGTCTGCCCCTCGTGCGGGTCGAAGGTGGAGAAGGAGGAGGACACGCCATATCTCCGCTGCAACAATCCCGCGTGTCCCGCGCAGTTTCGGGAGAAACTCAAATGGTTCTGCGGGCGGAATCAGATGGACATCGAAAACGTGGGCGAGGCGCTGGTCGATCAACTGGTCAATACCGGTCTCGTCAAAACATTTGCCGACCTCTATCGATTGAAGAAAGAGCCGTTGATGGACTTGGAGCGGATCGGGGAGAAGAGCGCGCAGAACGTGGTGGATTCGATTGACGGCAGCCGCCAGCAGGGGTTGGAGCGGTTGTTGGCGGGGTTGGGCATTCGACATGTGGGAAATCGGGTGGCGTTTGTGCTGGCAAGCCATTTTGGGTCGCTCGATGCGCTGGCATCCGCGACGGCCGAGCAGTTTTCGGAAGTCCATGAGATTGGGGACGTGATCGCCGAGTGCGTGCATGCGTTTTTTCACGGCGCACTTGGAATCTCGACGGTGCAGGAATTGAAAGAGGTGGGGTTGGATCCGCGGATGGAGCGGACGGTTAAGCCGCAAGCGGGGGAATTGCCGTTTGCGGGAATGAGCATCGTGGTGACCGGCAGCATGGAACGGTTCACCCGGCCACAGATCGAGGCGATGATCGTCAGGCTCGGTGGACGAGCCAGCGGAAGCATCAGCAAAAAGACCGGCTTCCTCATCGCCGGTGCGGATGCGGGAAGCAAATTGGATAAAGCAAAAGCGCTCGGCGTGGAGGTGTTGACGGAAGAAGCGTTTCTGGCGCGGGCGGAACCGCATTAAAATGCATTCTCCCGCCACCCCGTTCACGCCGGATGTTCCACCTCGCTCCCAGAGCATCACCCTCTGGATCGGCGCGGCGATTCTGATCCTCTGTGAAACACTCTTATTCACGGATGTGTTTTTATCAAATCGCGGGGCAATCCACACGAATGATGCATTCGCCGCGCTCCCCCATCCCCATGGGCCGTTGGCACACGCGGCCCGTTGGATGGCGACGAACATGACGGCCATCGTCTGGACCGGTCTGCTCTTTTTGCTCGAAGGCATTCTTGCCCGGATGGCTCGCGGCAGCCCCGCCCGCCGTCGTCCGCATCATTTTTGGATGCTCTGGATCGCGTCGATCTTCATCTGGTGCGTCTTCGATTGGATCAACTTCTGGATCTTCACGCCGCATCACGCCTGGCAATACATCGGCATTCCGGAGCGATTCGCGGATCGACTATGGGGATACATCCTGGCCTTCGGTGCGGTCGTCCCGGCGATGTTGATGATCGGGCAAATCTACCTCAACCTGGGTTGGTTCGACTGGGCGCGCGCAAGTCCACGAAGGTTGCCGTCGTCGTTGAAAGTCGCAGTGTTTTTCACGGGCATCGGGATGCTGGCATGGCCAATGGTGAGCCGCGATCCGGTGACGAACTACACCCTGTGGACCAGCCTTGTTTTTCTGCTCGACCCGATCAATTTCGCGCTCGGCCGACCGAGCATCCTGCGCGATTTGGAGAGCGGTTGGCATGGCCGCGCGCTGGCCGCCTGCGCCGGCGGACTGACCTGCGGCTTTCTCTGGGAGTTCTGGAATTACTGGGCATTGGCCAAATGGGTCTATGACCTGCCGTTCCTCGGGGTGACGCAGCACTACAAATATTTTGAGATGCCGTTGGTGGGACTGCTGGGGTTCATCCCTTTCGGGCTGGAGTGTTGGGTCATGTGGCAGATGATGCGCATCCCGCTCGATGGATTGGTCGAACCTCTGCCGGATCACCGGTATCTTTTATAAATCGGCTGTCAGTTTATTTTACCGAGGGGATATCCGCCGCCGTGGTGGCAAGAGTACCGGACTTCACGCGGTCGTACTCTTCCTTGACCCAGGGAATGGTGCCGGCATTCCGCTCCATCCAGAGCGGGATGGGGGTGCGGAGATTTTGTTTGTCCAACTGCGCGAATTCCACGACGACATCTTCGCGCGTGTAGCTGCTCAGATCGTGTAATTTCCCCATGTGGATGCAATCGGTCGGACACGGTTCAGTACACAAAGCACAGAAGAGGCACTTGCTGTAGTCGATGGCGTACCGCACAAGCTGTCCGTTCTTCGGGTCGCTCATGTTCACGATGCCGGTCTTCTTATCGATCTTGCGCGGGGCTGTTTTGTCGATATAGATGCAATCGACCGGGCAGGCCTTGGCGCACATGTCGCAGGCGATGCACTTGTTGGCCTCAAATTCGTGAATGCCGCGATAGCGCGGGGCAAAGGTCAAACGCTGCTCGGGGTACTGCACGGTCACCGTTTTCTGAAAGCAGTATTTCAGAGTGATCTTCATCCCGATGCTGATGGATTTGACGTTGTCGTAGATGTTTTGGAAGTAGCTTTTGACCGTCATGGTGATTCGTCGCCTCGGTTGCGATTCAAACAATTCACGCCGCGCGTTTCGATTATCGCGGGTATGAAGCGTGATGTCCACCAGGATTGAAATCAGGAGTGCGATGATGGAACCGAGGCGCAAAAAAATTCCCGGCCTCACCCACGCATGAGGCCGGGAATCAGAACATTTACAAAACCGAAATAACTTTTTTATCTGCATTTCGGGAAAGATAAAATCTTTCACCGGTAACACACGCACTGCGCTAAACTAGCCTGCCAAGTAACAAATGACGGCAATATGACGATCGCATTAAACCCGTACACGGGGCTGAATTGATAAAGCACATTATTATTAAAAAAACAATTTCTTCAACTGCTAAAGTGGAAAGATTGACAAATAATTCGTGTCAATCTATCGCAAACCCCGGCATTTCGGACAAAACGTCGCTCTTAATGTCAGGATAGGCAAATTGCGATGGCCGATGTGAATTTAGGGAGATTTTTTTAGCTATTGTAAGCCATCTTGATAAGCCGACTATCGAACAATCCCCCTCTTTTGAGATGCGGGAGTTCCGATTTCGACGACTCTGAGGCGAAACATGTTTGATCGACTGCTCAACAGCGCCCTTTGGTTGATCATCATGGGCATGATCACCGCGACGTCTGGATCCGCAATAATTCTAAACTATCGCGGCATGCTCAATCTCTGTGTCGGTAAATACCCCGCCGGTTCCGTCGCGATTTTAGCCGGCACTTTGCTCGGTGGAGCAAGCTTCTTGCTGTGCAGGCATTGCAATGATCTGATCGACCGCTAGCCCGCCCCACTCTCTCCGCAAGTTTAAGTTCGCCGTAGCTTGGGCTACCAGCCCATGATGTTTTTGTGTTCAAACTCAAAAACATAGGCTGGTAGCCCATGCGACGGCTGCGCACACCGCAATTTCCACTCGCGCTTAGAATCACATCCAGCGCTGGCACTATTCTTGCGTCCTGCAATCCGCGCGGCTTACATAGTGTCCAGGTGCGCCATGCCGTCGCAAATTCGCGAGAGTTGTTCCTGATTAACGACGTTTTGACAACACAACGTAGTCGTCAAAATTTTTTCGTGGAGTTCTGACTTTACCCTGAAAAATGGAGATTACTCATGCCTGCTACATCGGAAATGTCGATCGGTCGCGAAACGCAATTCAAATCTGACGGAAATGCGAAAGGCGTTAGTTCAAAAGGCTCATCTTCCGAACGCGATCATCCGACGATCAATGTCGCCGCGAATGAGCGGATTCTTTCATTGTTGGGTGGAGTGGCCCTGACCCTATTGGGACTTCGTCGTCGAACCACATTCGGGGCGATTCTGGCGGCTGCCGGTGGCTCGATGGCCTATCGAGGCTCCACGGGTCACTGTCCCATATACGCC
This sequence comes from Humisphaera sp., assembly GCA_025351525.1. Lineage (GTDB taxonomy): Bacteria > Planctomycetota > Phycisphaerae > Tepidisphaerales > Tepidisphaeraceae > JANXVV01. The sequence goes on from JANXVV010000500.1 coordinate 7,993, forward strand.
GCACTGGGAACCAACTCGGCATCGAAAATGCCATCCTCTGAGGAATTTAACGATCATGGTGTCCATGTCGAGCAGGCCGTCAGCATCCTGAAGCCTGCCGAAGAACTTTACGCGTTTTGGCGAAAGTTCGAGAATCTTCCCCGCTTCATGCATCATCTGAAGTCGGTCAAGGTCACCGATGCAAAACACTCGCATTGGGTTGCGAAAGCACCCGCCGGTCGCGAGGTGGAATGGGATGCGGAGATCATCAACGATGAGCCGAACAAACTCATCGCATGGCGATCTCTGGAGAATGCGGATGTGCATAGCACCGGGTCGGTGAGATTTGTCGAGGCGCCCATCGGGCGCGGCACTGAAGTGCGCGTGACGCTTGAGTATCTTCCCCCCGCCGGTCAGATCGGTCGTTGGATTGCCAAATTGTTTGGCGAAGAACCTGACCAGCAGGTTCGCGAAGATCTGCGGCATTTTAAGCAGTTTATGGAAGCGGGTGAGATCGCGACGACGAAAGGGCAGCCGGCCGCGCGTTGATTTGCGTCTTTTGAAAAATGGGTGGCCTGGGCGTCTCGCCCATGTTTTTGGGCCGAAGAAATGCATGGGCGAGACGCCCATGCCACGTTGTTCAATGCTTCCAAAATAAAAAACATTAGTTCATTCGGAGATGTCATGAAAGCACTTTGCTGGCACGGTAAGTTGGACGTTCGGGTCGATAATGTCCCCGATCCAAAGATTCTCAATCCCCGCGATGCGATCCTGAAAATTACCACCACCGCCATCTGCGGCTCAGACCTTCATCTTTACGATGGCTTCATCCCCACCATGGAAGCCGGTGACATTCTCGGTCATGAATTTATGGGCGAAGTCGTCGAAATCGGTTCGGAAGTGAAGAATCTCAAGAAAGGGGATCGGGTTGTCGTTCCCTTCACCATCGCCTGCGGTAACTGCTTCTTCTGCAAACGTGATTTATGGTCCTGCTGCGACAACTCAAACCCCAATGCCTGGATGCTGGAGAAAGCGTATGGCTACTCAGGCTCCGGACTCTTCGGTTTTTCCCACATGATGGGTGGCTATGCCGGAGGTCAAGCTGAGTACGTGCGCGTTCCTTTTGCGGACACCGGCCCGCTGAAAATCCCCGATGGGCTTCCCGATGAGAAGGTCGTTTTTCTCACCGATATTTTTCCAACGGGATACATGGCCGCCGAAAATTGCAACATTCAGCCCGGTGATACCGTTGCCGTCTGGGGCTGCGGACCGGTGGGCCAGTTTGCAATTCGCAGTGCTTACATGCTGGGTGCCAGCCGGGTGTTTGCGATCGACAGCGTCCCCGAGCGCTTGAAACTGGCCGAAGCAGGCAAAGCGACGGGCATCAACATGGATCAGGTCGACAGTATCTTTGACGCCTTGAAAGAACTCACCGGGGGCCGCGGTCCCGATGCCTGTATCGATGCCGTCGGTCTCGAAGCACACGGGATGTCGTTTGACGCACTTTACGATGATGCGAAAGCGGCGGTCTATCTCGCCACGGACAAAGCCCATGCCCTGCGGCAAGCCATCCAGTGCTGCCGCAAAGGGGGCACGGTTTCAATTCCCGGTGTTTACGGCGGCCTGGTCGACAAGTTCCCCATGGGAGCTGCGTTTGGTAAGGGCCTGACTTTGAAGATGGGGCAGACCAACTGCCATAAATATCTTGCGCCCCTGCTCGAGCGAATTCAAAAAGGTGATATCGATCCTTCGTTCATCATCACTCACCAATTCAATCTCAGCGATGCAGTGGAAGGCTATCGTATTTTCAAAAAGAAGCAGGATAACTGCATCAAAGTGATTTTAAAGCCAAATTGAGTTTCAGCATACAGTTCCTACTTTCATAGGTGAAGTCGCTCTACAATCGGCGTATGCGATTCGCCTTGGCCCAGATCAATCCCACCATCGGCGATCTCGCCGGTAATGTTGCCAGAATTCTCAATTTCACCGCCCGCGCCGCATCGGTGCGGGCGGAAGTCGTGGTATTCCCCGAGCTCTCGATCCCCGGCTACCCACCGAAGGACTTGCTGCTCAAGCCGCAATTCATCGACGACAACCTCCTCGCATTGCAAGAGATCGCCGAAAAGACGCAGGGCATTGATGTGATTGTCGGTTACGCCGAGCGAAACACCCATGCGGTGGGCCGTCCGCTTCACAACGCGGTCGCAGTCCTGCGGGATGGAAAAATTCTGAGCCGACATTTTAAGACGTTGCTTCCCACTTATGACGTGTTCGATGAGAGCCGGTATTTTGAACCCGGCCCGCCGAGTGACATTTCCAATCTGGTGCGCCTTGGCGACGTGACCGCCGGCTTGTCGATTTGCGAAGATCTCTGGAACGACGAGAAGATGATCGCACGACGGCTATACCACCAAAACCCTATCGCCGATCTGCACGCCGCCGGCGCTGAGATTCTCATCAACACCAGTGCTTCCCCCTTCGTCGTCGGCAAGCATGATTTTCGGCTCGAACTGTTCAGTTCCCAGGTGAAGCAGTTTGGCCGACCCCTCATTTACGTCAACCAGGTGGGTGGGAACGATGAACTCGTATTCGACGGAAACAGCGCAGCGTTCGACGGCAGAGGCAATGTCATCGCGCAAGCCAAGGATTTTGAAGAGGATCTACTCGTGGTCGACTTGAGTAGCATGGGCTACCAGCCCATGTCTTCAATCAAGAAAAACCATGGGCTGGTAGCGCATGCTACACGTGGCGTTGAATCGATTCGCCGCGCGCTTGTGCTGGGGTTGAGAGACTACGCTCGAAAATGCGGGTTCAAAACGGTCGTCCTCGGACTATCCGGCGGGATTGATTCGGCCCTGACTGCCGTGATCGCGGTCGAGGCTTTGGGTTCGGAAAATGTTTTCGGTGTCGCGATGCCCAGCCGATTCAGTTCCGAACATTCCATCTCGGATGCCCGCGAACTGGCGAAAAATCTGAAGATCGATTTTCAGATCGTGCCGATCGCTGAAGTTCACGAGGCGTATGAGCAGACGCTGGCCCCCCTCTTTGCCGGCTTGCCGCGTGATGTGACCGAGGAAAATCTTCAGGCCCGCGTGCGCGGCGGAATCCTGATGGCCTTTTCCAACAAGTTCAATCATCTGCTGCTCACCACCGGCAATAAAAGCGAGATCGCCGTCGGGTACTGTACCCTTTACGGCGATATGTGCGGCGGACTTGCCGTCATCAGCGATGTTCCCAAGACGGCCGTCTATGAACTCGCTGCGCACATCAATGTAACCGCCGGGCGAGAAATCATTCCCGGCAATACGATCGCCAAACCCCCCTCCGCCGAGCTGCGACCGAATCAGACCGACCAGGATTCACTGCCGGATTATGCCGTTTTGGATGCGATTCTTTTCCGGTATGTAGAGGAGGAAAAAGGTGCTGCGGAGATCATCGCCGAGGGATTTGACGCGGCGACGGTGATACGGGTGATTCGATTGATCGATCGCAGTGAATACAAGCGAAGGCAGGCGGCGCCGGGGTTGAAGGTGACGAGTCGGGCATTTGGGTTTGGGAGAAGGATGCCGATCGCGCAGAATTATGCGGAGGTTGTGTCGGTACACACGTGAGGAGCAAAACGGTTGTGAAAACCCGGCCCTCCGGGCCGGCGCTAAACGAGGGGGATGCGATCGAATTTTATCGCGTTTTTTAGTGGTGCTTTCGGAACACAAACACATAGATCAGTACTGCCAGTGCATTGAACAAGGTAAGCAACGCGATCTTCCCCACCGCTTCGCGAACCCCCGCCGGCAGTGACTGCATCGGAAGGTTCAACCATTCCAAAGGTTTAAGATACCACGGAAGAGCCGTGGGATAGTCTTCCGAAAGTCCGTTTCCTTCCTCACTGAATGCAGGTGTTTCTGACGTGATCGGCTCCACCGGCATTTCCAAACCAGATCGTTCGGCGGTCGTGGTGGCGGATTCCAAGTCCTCATGGACCTCGGCTGGCTTTTCATCAGCCACCAACTGAGTTACCGCCGTCTGGCGTGTTGGATTCACAGTCGATTCGATCGGCCCATCACGCGAGATTTCCGCCTCGGCCAGCAGTCGATCGACCTCGTCACCCGCCATCTGCGCAAGCAGATCGTCCACGCCGGCCGGCGTCGTTGTGACCAACGATGCCGAAGCGATTTGATCCAGTGGATCGGGCAGATCGACCACCGACTGAGTCATAAATCCAACCCTTGATAAAACTCAAAATCCTCTTGAAAGTATCGGTGATTCCGAACCTCGCCATAACGCCTTCAAGTTCGTTGTCCGATAATACCATGCGTCATCTGAATCGGCTATTAGAGCATTTTTCAGGTTGGTGGGGCTTCGAGGGCGAGTGTCCTCACCCGCCGTCTGCGGGAACGATCGGCGGTCGAGGACGACCGCCCTCCGGAATGCCGCTGCACCTACTGCAAAATGCTCTAAGATCTCACTTCGTACTTACTTTGATACAACCACCTCGGGCCGCGCATATTGGAGTGTGGTAATTCCTGCATCGGTCACGCTTGCCCCCCCGAAATGGACACTGGTCACGTTATCCAAGGATGGCCCTTTGAAAACCGGGGTGGCAACTCGGTCCGGTTTTCCGGACAGCCAGTTTAATTGCTTTCGCCATTCGAATAGGGTGATCGCAACGGCAATGCAAAGAGCGATACCAATCCATATCCTCGGAGTCAGTCGGATTCGTCGCCGGAAGTCCGGTTTGTTTCTGCAATTTTGGTAGTCAAGGGAGGTGCATTCCGTCGGTGATGACGGGATCGTCTCGCTTGGAACCGACTTCCGATGCATCATCGGAGTGTCTACCAGTTGGAGAAGTTCAAGACCGTTGCTTGCTTCGCGTCTAAAGGATGTCTCAATATACCAACATTTGTCTTTGCAATATGATTTGTCCATGTTCAAGACGATAAACATCGGCGTCATCGGTTGTGGCCGCATCAGCGGGGCGTATCTCTCGATGGCCAACCATTTCCCCGGCCTTCAAATCACCGCCTGCGCCGACCTCGACGTGAATATCGCCAAAGCCAAAGCCGCTGAATTTAACGTGCCCAAGAGTTGTAGTGTCGATGAACTGCTCCATGACGATGCCATCGATCTGGTTTTGAATCTCACGATCCCCCAGGCGCATTTCCCCGTGTCGATGCGGATTCTTCAAAGCGGTAAGCATGTCTATCTGGAAAAACCGTTGGGCATCAACCGCGAGGAAGGTCGGCAGATTGTCGAAGAGGCGGCGAGGCGGAATGTTCGGGTCGGCTGCGCGCCGGACACCTTCATGGGCAGCGGCATTCAGACGGCTCGTAAGTTGATCGATGACGGGGCGATTGGCCGTCCGCTGGCGTTCACGGCTTTTATGATGAGTCGCGGGCATGAGTCGTGGCACCCCCAACCGGAGTTTTTTTATCAGCCGGGGGCTGGGCCGATGTTCGACATGGGACCCTACTATCTGACGGCGTTGCTCAATCTGCTCGGGCCGGTCAGGCGATTGACCGGTGCGGCATCCATAGCGATTCCAGTGCGAACCATCACCAGCGAGCCGAAGCGCGGGCAGACGTTCGCGGTTCAAACGCCGGATCATATCGTCGGCACAATGGAGTTTGAGAGCGGGTGCATCGGCACGATCATCACCACGTTTGCCACGATGCACCCGATGTATGATGGCAACCAACCGATCGTCATCTATGGCGAATCCGGCACGCTGCGCGTTCCCGATCCCAATCTGTTCGATGGGGCCGTTCATCTCCGCAACGCCGACGATGCGGATTGGCGGGAAATCAAACCGATGTTTGCGACCGGTTATGGCCGGGGGATCGGGGTGGCGGATATGGTTCACGCCATCCATGCCCGTCGGCCTTCTCGTGCGTCCGGCGAGCAGGCGATGGCGGTGCTGGATTTGATGGAGGGGTTTCTCGACTCGGCGGCGAGCGGTCAGGCGTTCACTCCAACCTTGCGGTATGAACGCCCGGAATCGATGCGCGGATCGGAGTTCGGCTCGGCCATCACTTCTTAGTAACGGGCCGATTTAATTCGGTGCGCCATTGGGACGGATCAGAACCGGATTCTGGGCCGGATAAATATCGTTCCCACAGATCGACGGCAGACGCATAACCGTTGTCAGCGATCCAGGCTTGGAACTCCCCCCATCCGGCGCCCAGCAATTCATAGGGACCGTGATAAACCGTTCTCGCGACGATGACCGCCGGCCATTCGCCCGGTTTCACACGGTCTGCGGGCGCGACCTTTTGCTTCACCGGAACTCCAATTTCAAAGTCGAAAATGTCCGTCGGGTTGTGCAGATGATGCGTGAAACAAGGGCCTGAAGCGGCGATTCCCTGCGCGGCGAGCACTGAATGTATTTCAGCCAGGCCGGGGCCCATCACTTCGCGGATCTTCTCGCGGGGGACGGTGACATGAATGTAAGCCATCAACTGCAGCTCGGTCCGGACGATTTGTGGAGCGTCGATCATGGGGAATTTCCTGTCGTGAAGTTGAATGGCTTGCGCCGGGGAACAATGTACTACGCATCAGATTTCGCAAGCGACCCGGATCGCTTCCTTTAAATCCAACGTCCCTTCATACAGGCTCCGCCCGACGATTACGCCCCATACCGGAAGCTGTGTGAGCCGGCGAATATGCTCGATATGGCCGACCCCCCCGCTGGCGATCACCGGCACGTTCCCGGCCTTGGCCAGCATCGCCGTCGCTTCAAAGTTGGGGCCGGTCATCATGCCGTCTTTAGCCACGTCGGTGTACAGGATCGCGGCGAGAGGCCAATCGCTTACTCCCCGCGCCACATCGGTCGCAAGTTTGCCCGAGTCCGCCGTCCAACCGCGGGTGGCGACGACGCCGTTTTTCGCATCCAACGCCAGCACCAGTTTGTGATGGAATGCCTCTTCTTGGGCCAACTGCGAAAACCAGGCCCAATCTTCCATCGCCTTGGTGCCGACGACCACCCGGCTGGCGCCGGCGTCGAGCAGGCGCTGAATGTCCGCCGTCGAGCGAATGCCGCCGCCGACCTGCACCTTCATTCCGCCGGCGGCGATCATCTTTTCGATGAGCGGCGTCTGCGCGGGCTTGCCGTCTTTGGCACCGTCGAGATCGACGATATGAAACCAGGTTGCCCCGGCATCGCGGTAGGCGCGGGCGGTGTCGACGGGGTCGACGTCGTAATTGATCTGCCGGGCATAGTCGCCCTGCTTCAGGCGGACGACGCGACCGGAACGCAGATCGACGCTGGGGACCACTTCTAGCATAGAATGATGATGCTCGGGGAAGACGTTTCGGAACGCAAGGCCGGCTCAATGCGCCTGTCCCGGCCAATGTTACGTTTTGTTACATAATGTTACATTAAATATGTCTTTCAAATACTATAAGTCACATTTGTATAAACTTGCTTGTCGGTCGGTCCCCATTCCGTTTCACGTGAAACTCAATTGAAAACATCACCTGTTAAGCGTTGTAGTGACCGCCGGTATTCCCATTGGTATCTACACAACTTTAAACGGCCCGCCGTCCGATAATGACCTGAGTGTATTCCCACTCTTGTCGGCACTGACGTTCGGTTGTCTAAACGCTACCATCAGTTGGTTGTGAGTCACCTATCCGCCGCTCATCGCGTGGCCGCCGGGTTGCACGCTCT
>JANXVV010000504.1 GCA_025351525.1 Humisphaera sp.
CGGGGTGCCACAGGTCGCCATACTCCGAGACCTGTTTCTTCCGGGAGTCCCAAGAGCACAGGTCTCGGAGTACCGCGAACTGTGGCACCCACCCTGGACGCGGAAGTTATTGTGGTCCTGCTTCAAAGGCATTTTCCGAATGCGAAAGCTCCGGCAAACGCCCATCCACCCATTCAGTTATCGGCCCCAAATAATCGCTAAAGTTCTCCCGATTTAGCTGTCCACACACTTATCCACAGACTTGTCCCCTTTTGACGTGGCGTTCAGGCATCATCGCAATGCGAGGAATTATTGCCACAGATAAACACGGATAAGATCAAAATTTAGAATGCTGATTTCCGATCCGTTTTTATCAGTGCTTATCCGTGTCCATCCGCGGCAAATATTCTTCGCATCAATCGAACCAGGCGATTTTTTTGGGGACGGGATCGTCTTTGATCCATGCGGAGGCAATGCGCTGGGTTGAGAACGGCGTGGCGAATGCCGCGGTGGCCGACTGCACCGGGGGGGAGGCCGGCGCGGTGAACAGCGGGAGGGTGCGCAGGTTATTTAAGCGCACGGTGATGACATCGGTGTTGGTGACTTGCCCGCTGCGGTTGTAGTCGACCACCGAAGTGATTGTGGCGGCGGTGTTAATCTTGATCCTTGCGGCGATGGCATCGGTGTTGTTCACGACCGCGCTGTTCGCGTGCATGCCGGAGCAACCGACCAGATTTCCGAAGTAGAACACATCGGGCGAAGCCAGTCCGGTGTTGGCATCGGCGAGCATCGTGATGCGCAGCCATTTGTTGCGGATGGACAGATCGGGAAAGAGGATTTCGATACGATCCGATCCCCCCGCGCCCATCGTCGGTCGGAGGGTGACTGAATTCGGGGCCGGGGCGGCGGTCCAGGTGGCGGCATCGGTGCTGACATCGAAGTTGAAATCGGTGGCAGTGAGCGCGGCCCCATTGCCCAGGGAATTCACGTCGGCCATCAGGCCGTTGATGCCTTTGTCGTAGCTGGTGTAGTTGGAGAATGTGGCGGATTGACCGGGCAGCAGGGCGGATTTATCGGGGGCGATGGCTCCATCGTCGGCGGCATTGGCGGCGACGTTGGTGCCGTCGAAAAAGCTGTTGTTGTAAAAAATCGAACGGCCGGCGATCGTCGCTGCCACCGCATTCTGGTGATCGGCGAAGTTGAGGTTCGCCGCGCCCACCGTGCCGTTTCCCGCCAGTTGCCCCGCGCGCGGCACGGTGATGGCAGCGGTGTACACATCGAGTTGATGGAGCGTGCCATTGGGGTTGTCGCCGGTGCTGTTGGAATTGTCGGCCCACGCGGGCATGAAGGTGCCGGATTGAAACGCCAGCGCCGTGTAGTCGCCCAGATCGTACGCGCCGGCCGCGGCCGCGCCGTTGGAAGCACCGGTGGAAATTTGCAGATTCGCGGAAAAACTTTGCCCGCCATCTGAGCTGATCGCGCCGAAGACTTGCGCATTCACGTTGCCGCCGTCGTTCCGCGCGTCTTCCCAGGTCACCGCGACGGTTCCCGTCGTCTGATCGATCGCGATGCGCGGTAAAAATTGCGAACGATTGGTGGCGTCATCATTCACCCGCAGCGGGGCGCTCCAGGTGGATCCGCTGTCGTCGGAATATTTCACAAAGATGTTGGTGTCCGCGCTGCCGACGGACACCGCATCGGTATAGACGAGATAGACCCGGCCATTGTGCGCGCCGCTGCTGCGATCCCAGGCCAATCCCGTTTCGGCATCAATCGAGCGATGGGCCTGCGCGGGGATGTAATCGAAATCCCCCACGTTGGTAGTCAGCGAAATGCGCTGGGCGGCAAAGGGCATCGGCCCCAGACCATCCGGGTCGACATTCGTGTAAATCCGGCTCGGCCCGTTGCCGGTGTTGGTCTGCTGATAGACGACCATCACCTGCCCCTGCGGCCCGACGGCGATGTCTCCATAACTTCCCACGCCGCCCGGCACGGCCACCTGCGTCGAAAATGCGCTCGCCGATCCAAGCCCGGTGATCTGTGCGCCGGCGACCTGAATCCCATCGGTGGTGCCGTTGTTCTGCTGATTCCACGTCAACCACAAAGTATTGCCGACCCCGTTCTGTCCCGGCCCGACCGCCAGTGAGGATTGATCGATGCTGATCGAGCCGAGCGTTGCGAGCAGCGTAAAACTTTGCCCGCCGTTCACGCTGCGGAGGACGATGATCTTCGTCGCGTCGGAGTTCATGTAGGTGGCGTAGAGATTGCCATACGCATCCCATATCACCGCCGGATCGCAGCACACGCGCGGCAGCCCGTCCGTGCCATCCGCCAACCGATAGCGGGTCCATGACGCGCCGCCGTCCGAGCTGTAGGCGGCTTCCATCGCACCGTCGATGTCGATGATCGAAGTTTCAAACACGCGGTTCGGATTCGACGGGTCAATCGCCAGCGCCACCTCCGCATGATTGCCGGTGGATCGGCTGATGTTGACGTTTGCCGCCACGACCGGCGCGCCGAGGGGCTGTGTTGAAGTATATCCCGATGGCACCACCTGCCCGATGATGAAGTTCTTGCCCGGGGGAACGGCGAACGAATAATTCCCGATCGCATCGCTGGTAGTATTCGGCTCGCCGCCGTTGTAAATCCCATCCGCGTTGTAGTCGATGTACAATGCCACCCCGGCAATCCCCGGCTCGCCGGCATCGCGTAGGCCATTCTGATTCAGATCGCTGAACACCGTTCCAGAAAGCGTCGACAGCAGGGTGCGACGCTCCATCGATTCGACGACGAACCGAATCGCCTTGCGGCATCCGCAGCGTTTGGAGTCGGGGAGATCGGGATGCGTCTTCCTTCGCATTCAGTCAAGGATATCAGACGAACCATTGCCGATGCAATGCCGATCTTGGCAGGGATGGTTCTGTAACGCGCAGGGTGTAAGGCATTGGGATAGTTGGGATGAGTGTGAGGTGCTGATCGGCAGCTCCAGGAGTTGGCAATGTATTTTTTAGCGGCTGTGCCGAAGGCACGCGTTTTTTCCTACCTCGAAAAACGCGTGCTTTCGGGGCGGAAGCGGCGGCGGGGGACCGCCGCCCTCCAGACGGCTCTATTTCGCCACCGCCGTCACGGTTTTATCGAGCTGCGCTTCGACCACTTGCGCCTTGGCCGCATCGCCCGACTGCTTCAATTTCTCGACGTACATCTTACCGACGCGATACCAGTTCGACTGGGTCATGAATTGCCCGGCCATCTCCTGCGGCGCTTTCGTGCGGCCCCAGGCCTGCTCATACAGCACCACCACCTTGTCCGATCGATTGGAACTCACCAGCATCTTCTCCGCGCCCTTCAGTGCGTCGATCACAAAAGGACCGGCGTTGGCGTAACGCTGAATCACATCCATGTAGCAGATGCCGGCTTTGTCCGTCTCCTTCCGGGCGTCCCACATCGCCGCTTCGTTCATGCGGATGTTGGCGGCCAGATCGAACCGCGTTTTAAACATTGCGAAAAGATTGCCCCACAACTGATCCTGCTCTTTGGGATCGGCAATCGTGGCAATCATCGGCGATAAAACCGCGAGCGTGAAATCGGGATATTTTTTCGCACCCAGCCGCATCAGCAAATCCGCCCAACGACGTTTGTCGGACAGCGAAAGTTTGTTCGCCATCGCCATCTCGCGCACCCCGAACCATGCCGCCGCATAACCGGTGGATTGATGGAGCGCGGCGTCGAGCAATGCCTGTTCCATGGCGGTGTCGGCTTTTCGAGCGGTGGGGCGGATCGAACCGGCGACGAGATTTTCAGGAATCGCCCCTTGCAGCGACCCTGATTTTTCCAACTCCATCAATCGCTCGGCGGCATCCGTGAGCGCGACGGCGTTCTGCCGATCGACGGATTTGGTGCCGATCAATTCACCCAGCAGCGAGACATACGCATCGGGAATGTTCTTGCGGGTCTGCGGGTCCATCACATTCCCGCGCACCCCGCGATACGCTTCATAGCGGCCGCTGTCGAAATTCCACCAGCCCGCTGACCCGTTGGTCTGCAGGAACCCGACCCACGCATGACCGACTTCACCCGAGGCTCCGACGGTATACGCCGTCGGCACCCCGATCGACTTGCCGACTTCCGTCGCGAAATACGCCTGATCCGCACACACCCCGCCGAACTGCAGTATGTTCGGCAGCGAGAAGCCCATCTGCGTCACTTTTTTGACCGTGCCTTTGCGGAACGCATCGTAGTCGTACTTGATGTCGAAGAACCGCTTGCCGACTTCCTTATCGCCACCGTATTTGGCAAGGGCCCAGTTCATCTCATCAAGGCTGCCGGTGGTGTCGACGACATACACCAGCAGTTCCGCCGGCACATTGCGAATGCCGAAAAACATGCGGCTTTCGTTCTTCACGTAATAGTCAAAAATCCCCACCGGATCGACGGCCCTGGCGGTGTTCTCGTTGATATGCCGCTCGAACGGCTTCTGATGCACCACGCAAATCGCCGCTGCGAGGGTGGCGTATTTATCGAGCAATTCGGCGCGCTTCTGGCGCAGTTGATCGAGCATTCCATAAGCGCCGCGCGGGTCTTCGCCAGGCCGAATCAAAAATACCAGCGTATTGGCCAGGTTCGGATTGTTTCGCAGCAACTTCAGCAGGTCGATCCGTTTGTCGTCCGGCACGTGCTTCAGTTGTTGTACAAGTCGCAGCGAGAAGTCCGCTTCCCGCATCGCATCGGGTCGATCTTCCGGCCCGTACAACACGGTCTGATCGAACAACTCCGTCAATGTCTTCAGCGCCGTCGCCCCATCCCCGCCTGCCTGATAGGCGTTCAGTGCCGCCGCAGTTTGATCTTTTACGACATGGGCATAACTCACCTTCGCTTTGGCGGCCATTGTGCCCGTCGCCCCCGGCGCATCGGCGGCACCGGCATTTCCCAACCGCGCAAAAACCATCAACGACAAAATCCCACCGATGATCGATCTTGACATCCACCGCATCTGTAGCTCCTTGTCCGATGTTCGGAAGCCCGCACCACAATTTAAATTGAACCAGTACCTGCGTGACGAACTGCTGAACGATTAGGAATTATCCATTCTATGATGGAGAAGACAACCGGTTTCTCTCGATTTCATTCAGTGACACTTCAACCGCCCGCATTGACTTAACGCGGGATTCCGCGAAAGTCTATGCTTTCGGGAAGGTTGTCGAACGGTGAGTCCATTCTCGCAAGTTGCAGCGTGCGCAGGTCCGGCCACCGGAGTGGCGGGGAGCGCCATGGGATGGTGGCAGGGCGGCCAGATCGCCCCCGCTTTGGACCTTCCGGCCATCCGCGCGGCACTTCACGATCTCAAACATTCCGTCTGCGTCGTCCGAAAAGAGGGCCATTTTGCGGTGGCACAAGGCGGGGTGGCGCAGTTGGGACTGGCCGATGCGCCGGCGGAGGCGCTGCCGATCTTTGGCTATGCCCCGGCCATCTCCCTCTGCCAATTGGGCGATCCGGCGTTCTGCACCGATCATCACCTCCGCTTCCCCTACATGACCGGCGCGATGGCCAATGGCATCGCATCGGTTGAAATGGTTGAGGCGGCGGCGCAGGCGGGGTTTCTCGGATCGTTCGGGGCCGCCGGGCTGTCTTTGGCGAAGATCGAGCAGGCCATCGATCGTCTCTCCGATCATCTCGGGGATTTGCCCTACTGCTTCAATCTCATCCACAGCCCGAACGAACCTTCGCACGAAGCGGCGGTCGTTGAACTTTATCTTTCGCGGAAAATCCGCTTGGTCGAGGCATCGGCTTATCTCGATCTGACCTTGCCGGCGGTGTTGTATCGAGTCGCGGGGATTCATCAGGATCACGATGGCCAGGTGATCGCGCCGAACCGCATTATCGCCAAGGTATCGCGCGTCGAGGTGGCGACGAAATGGTTCAGCCCACCGCCGATGCGGCTATTGGAAGAATTGGTGGCGGCACGGCGAATCACCCCCGAGCAGGCGACGCTGGCCGGGCAGATTCCGATGGCCCAGGATCTGACCGCCGAGGCGGATTCGGGCGGTCATACCGACAATCGCCCGGCACTGACGCTACTGCCGACGATGCTGGCACTGCGCGACCGGATGCAAGAGCAATTTGCCTACGCGGTTCCCCTGCGGGTCGGCGCGGCGGGCGGCATCGGCACCCCGGCATCGGCGGCGGCGGCGCTGGCTATGGGGGCGGCGTACCTCGTCACCGGGTCGATCAATCAGGCCTGTCTCGAATCGGGCAGCAGCCCGCAGGTTCGCCAGATGCTCGCCCAGACGCAGCAGGCGGATGTCACCATGGCCCCGGCAGCCGATATGTTTGAGATGGGCGTCAAGCTTCAGGTGCTGAAGCGCGGCACCATGTTTCCAATGCGAGCCAACAAGCTCTGGGAACTGTACCGCTTATACAATAGTATAGAGGAGATTCCCGCGACCGAGCGGGCGGCGGTTGAAAAGACGATCTTCCGTGAGCCGTTGGATGCGATCTGGCAGAAAACCCGCGCGTTCTTCAAAGAGGTCGAACCGTCCCACGTCCGGCGCGGTGAAGCCGACCCGAAGCACAAGATGGCTCTGATCTTCCGGTGGTATCTCGGTCTTTCATCCCGCTGGGCCAATGCGGGTGAATCATCACGGCAAGTGGATTACCAGATCTGGTGTGGCCCTTCAATGGGGGCGTTCAACGAATGGGCCAAGGGGTCATTCCTTGAAAATCCGGCGAACCGAACCGTGGTCGCGGTGGCGATGAATCTGTTGTACGGTGCGGCGGTGGTCACCCGGATGAACACCCTCCGCAGTCAGGGCGTAAGGTTGGGACCCGACCTTACGCATGTATCGCCGCGGCCAGTTTCCCAGTTTGAGGACACCTTTCAGTGAGACCCGCCGTCGACGCGCAACCGCTCCCCGCCGAAGTCCCGCTGGCAATCGTCGGCATGGGCTGCCTGTTCCCCCAAGCCGATTCCCCCGAGGCATTCTGGGTGAACATTAAAGAGGGCGTCGATGCCGTCACGGACATTCCGCCCAGCCATTGGCGACCCGAAGATTACTTCGATGCCGACCCGTCTTCGCCCGACCGCACGTACGCCCGGCGAGGCGCGTTCATCGATCCGATCGACTTCAACCCGCTGGAATTCGGGATCAGCCCGAACAATATCGAGGCGATCGACACGACGCAGTTATTAGGGATGTATGTGGCGCAGCAGGCCCTGCGCGATGCGGGTTACGCCACCGGCAAAGACACCACCGATGGCCGGCCTTTCAACCGCGATCGCACCAGCGTGATACTGGGCGTCACCGGTGCGCTGGAACTGGTCATCCCACTCGGCGCGCGGCTGGGTCATCCAATCTGGCGGAAGGCATTGCGCGAAGCGGGGGTTGAATCAGAGGTGGCCGAGGACGTGGTGCAACGCATCGCGGATTCCTATGTGCCCTGGCAGGAAAATTCCTTCCCCGGTTTGCTCGGCAACGTCGCCGCCGGTCGGATCGCCAATCGGTTGGACGTCGGCGGCACCAACTGCGTGGTCGATGCGGCTTGTGCCAGCTCGCTCGGCGCGCTTCACCTCGCGGCGATGGAGCTGTACGCAGGCCGCTCCGATATGGCCATCACCGGTGGCATTGACACGTTCAATGACATCTTCATGTACATGTGTTTCAGCAAAACGCCGGCGCTGTCCCCCTCGGGAAACAGTCGGCCCTTCAGTGCCGTCGGCGATGGCACGATCCTTGGCGAAGGCCTGGGTGTCATCGTGTTAAAACGTCTGTCCGATGCCCGACGGGATGGCGACCGCATTCACGCCATCATCCGCAGCATCGGTTCTTCCAGCGACGGCAAGGGCAATGCCGTCTACGCCCCGAGTGCCGATGGACAGGTGCGCTGCCTGCAGGCCGCGTATCGCCAGGCGGATGTCTCACCGCGCACGATCGAGTTAATCGAGGCCCACGGAACCGGCACGAAAGTCGGCGATGCGGTGGAGGCTGAGGCGCTGACGGAAGTGTATCGATCCGATCAATCGGAGGGTACCTGGTGCGCGCTGGGTTCGGTTAAATCGATGGTCGGCCACACCAAAGCCGCCGCCGGTATCGCCGGATTGATCAAGGCGGCGATGGCTTTGGACCACAAGGTTCTGCCACCGACGATTAAAGTCGAGCGACCGCTGGAATTGATCGAACCGGGCAAAGCGCCGGTGTATGTGAATGCTGAAAGCCGGCCGTGGCTGCCCCGTGCCGAACACCCTCGCCGGGCGGCGGTGAGCGCGTTTGGTTTCGGCGGGAGTAACTTCCATTGCGTTCTGGAAGAGTCGGGCAAGGATAAAACGCAGATCGACTGGAACGATCATGTGCTGATTCTGCCATTCTCAGCGGATTCAGTCGACCAACTTGTAGAGGTTTTGGAAAAAGGTGGCATGGGCGTCTCGCCCGTGCATTCGTTGCCCCAAGAAATGCAC
>JANXVV010000505.1 GCA_025351525.1 Humisphaera sp.
GGTCGCCTGGCAAATCGCGCGTTCGTCGTCCGTGAGCCGCACCAAATACTTCTTGTACATCGCAACATCCTTGTTGACCGGAAGCTTCCCCAAAATTCGCTGCCCGGACAACCCGAATTTTTAGCGTGGACTAAGCACTAGTGTCCAAACCGACAGCCTTTGCCTTGGCGGCAAGCCGAGCTTCAGTGTCCGGGGTAAGGTCTACCGCAAGCGTCATAGTCAACTCCGTTTAGTCATCAGGAATTATACGATAAACCCACCTTCCTGTCCCATAATCCTAAAGTTTTCAGCCCCGTTTCACCGATCTCTGCGGATAAGGGAGACGGGCTCGCGCGAGTTCGTTGGTCAAGGATGCTCCCGGGTCACCAAGGAAGGTGCCGTTTATGCGTACGATCGCGATCATCAATCAAAAAGGTGGGTGTGGGAAGACCACCACCAGTATCAATCTGGCCGCCTGTCTGGCTCGGCTCGGGCAGAAGACGCTGCTGGTTGACATGGATCCGCAAGGGCATTGCGGCGTGGGACTGGCGGTGCCGGAGGAGCAGATCGAGCGGACCGTCTACGACACGCTGATCGATGAGAGTGACGGCAAGACCGCCAAGATGAGCGAAGTGGTCTGGCAGATCGCCAGCGATTTCGATCTCGCGCCGTCGAACCTGAAACTGGCGGGTTTCGAGCAGATTTTCTCTGGCCGTGAAGGCCGCGAAGATCGGGTGCATCAAGCACTCAACAGCGTGCGGGCTAATTACAACTGGGCCATTTTGGATTGCCCGCCGAGCGTCGGCTTGCTGACGTTCAACGCGCTGCGCGCCTGTGATGAAGTCATCGTGCCCGTGGAGACCGGATTCTTCAGCCTGCACGGGCTGACGAAGATGATGGAAACACTCGAACTGCTTAAAGAGCGTTGCGGCAAGGAGATTTTGATCCGCGTGCTGCCGACGCTGTACGATACGCGCACCAAGCTCGCCCGCGAAGTGCTGAGCGAACTGCGGGCGAAGTTTCGCGATTATCTGATGGAGAGCGTTGTCAATTTCAACACCAAGTTGAAGGAGGCGGCGAGCTTCGGGCAACCGATCACGGAGTACGATCCGGGCAGCCGGGGGTACAAGGATTTCATCAATCTCGCCCGCGAGTTGATGGGCCATCGACCGGTCGATCTGGAACCGGTGATCGACGAGAAGATGACCCGGCCCATGGAGTTGGTGCAGCGGGCGAAGCAGTTGTCGCAGTTGACGAACTTTCAGTTTGGCCGCAACAGTGTGCCGACGCAGATTCCGGGAGCGGCGGTCTCATCGGGCAAGGCCGAGGTGTCGGTGGCGAGCCCCAATTCGCAGGGGATTCGGATGCCGGGCATGTCGCCGCGACCGAAGGTGGAATTTGCGGTTCCCAACGGCACGGTGATCGAGCCGAGGGCGGAAATTAAATCCACCGCGCAAAAGCTGGAAGAGTTTTACGGAGTGAAGCAGATCGGTGAGGAAGTGGTTTTCCACGCGAAATTCAGCGGGGCGAAAAAGGTTTTGATCGCCGGCGATTTTAATAACTGGACTCCCGTCTCCACCCCGATGCAGCCGAGCGGTCGCCCCGGTGAATGGCGGATGCGCCTGCCCCTGAGCCGTGGCCGGTATCGCTACCGACTGGTGGTCGACGGCAAATGGATGACCGACCCGAACAACCAATACGTCGAAGCGAATCAGTTCGGAGAGTTGAATAATATTGTGGAAGTGGACTAGGAAGAAGTTGCCAGTGGAAGAAGTGGTTAGTTGTTAGTGAAGGAAGGAAAAACCGGGCATTTTACTGGCAACTGGCAACTGGCAACTCATTCATTTGCAACCCATCCCATGTCGGATTCACCCTCCACATCCCGAAGCTTGACCGAGATCGGACACCTGTTTTTGAGCAGTGTGCGCGAACGGCAGACGAATGGCGCGCCGATGCCTCGACGGCAACCGCCGGAGCGGATGCCGCTGTCCGTGCCGATGCCGCCTCGGATTGAGGGGGCGATTGAAATCACTCCGGTCGTCAAGTCCTCAGCTGAACCGTTCAACGTCACGGAAATGATCGATGCCACGCCATTGGAAGCCGGGGAATCCCCGCGCTTTCCACAGGTGACGGCCATCCTGGGCGCTCATCTCAATGGCAATCAATCCACCCGCGTAAAAGACTATGCCCGGCATCTGGCCTCGGGCGGTGAGCGCATCGGGCTGATCGAACTCGACGCATCGAGCTTCCGCCTCACGTGCTTCAATCAACTGGCGGAGGGTGAACCCATCGAACCGCAGCCTGCGCAGCGCGCGGGTTTATCGATCGATGCCCGGTCGATCACGGATGCACTTGAAGAACTGAACTGGGATTTGGATCGATGGCTGGTGGTGCTGCCCAACCTCCGAGCCGTTGGCGTCCGTGAATTGCTGGGGGCGATCGACCATTGGGTTCTGCTGAGCACATGCGATCACGATGGGGTGGTGGGATGCTATCGCACGCTGAAGATCGTGCAGGAATGGCACAGGCCGAGACTGTCGCTGGCGGTGCTGGATGCGAAGGATGCGGTGGAAGGCGAGAAGGTCTATCACAAGTTGCAGAGTGTGTGCGGGCAGTTTTTGAACTGGCCGTTGGAGTGCGAAGCGCGGGTGGTGCCGGTGACGGCGATTTTGGAACATGTGATCTTGCAGAGCGGGTTGAAGAGCGAAACGACCGGGAATGTTCCCGTACCGCAATGGCAAGCCGTGACGGAATTTTTAGCGCGAGCGAAGGTGCCAACCAACGATGTCGAATCGTCGCAAAAAGGTGACATGGGCGTCTCGCCTGTGCATTCGTCAACGCAAGAGCACGTGCGAGACGCCCATGCCACCGATTTTTTCAATCAACTCGATCCCCTGGAATTGGAAGAGAGTTCTCCGATGACGACCCAATCGACCGTGGAATCCCTTCCTTTTTCCAGCGGGCAACCCAACCTTCGCTGGTCTGGAAGTGATTCGGCGGAGGTGCCGGATTCCATCACCGAGGTGATCGAACTTCCCGAATCGCACGTCTCCGGCCACTCGGTTCTCCCGGCGATCCTACGCAGCGAATCCGCCCAATTGATCGAATGCCCGGTGACACCGCCCATGTGCCCGGAAGCGCGCTTGGCCGTCACGCGCGATCGGCGGATTGTGTTGTTGGCGGCCGCCCGTCAGGGATTGGGTGACCTGCGATCCATCGCCCGCGCCTACAACTGGCTGGTGGAGAATTACAAGCTGATCTGCATGGCGATGCCGCAAATGGCGATCGACCCCATCGCCAAACCCTGCCTGCGGCTGTTTATCGATCATGCCGATCTGACTGCTGAAATTCTTCAACCCATGCTGCAAAGCTCCACCGTCACCGTGCAGGCCTACCGCCGCCTGCGCTGGGGCACCAAAACCGCCCTCCTGCTCGACGCCGCGTGATCTCTAGTCTTGTAGGGTCCGCACTGCGGACCATTTCTTTCCCCCGCCGATACCTTTCCCCGCGCACCCGCGCGCTGATCGGGTATCCTCCCGTTTATGTCGGATTACCGCCGCGCCTTCCGTCCCGGCGGCACGTTCTTCTTCACACTGGTCACCTTTCGCCGGGGCCGCTTTCTCTGTGACGATCCGGCCCGCCCGCTCCTGCGCGCCGCGATGGAGCAATGCCGGGCGTAATATCCGTTTGCCACCGATGCGATGGTTCTCCTCCCCGATCACCTCCACGCGATGTGGACCTTGCCGGAAGGGGACGCGGACTTTTCGAGCCGGTGGGGTCGGATCAAGAAAGCTTTTACGCAGTCATCAGTGGCGACGGACCTATCGTGCAAGAACCGGGTTTCGAGGGATTGAACACGGCGTGGATGGAATCGCAGTTCGGGGAATGAGGGAGGTTCGACGGGTTGAGGAATGGTCCGCAGTGCGGACCCTACGAGAATTTGCGATCTTTGCGTCGTTGCGCCAGTATCTATTTTCTTTCTTCACCGTGCAACATTTCCTGCAATCCAGTGCTATATCATGTTTGATGATTGATCGTTTCCTCCCGATCGCGTTGCCAGCCATTCTGCGCTCTAACCGCATCTTTTGCATAGGGCCGATGCGATTCTGCGCACTATTCACCTTTGGTTTATCGCTACTCGGCTTTCCGCTTCAAGCCGCGGAACCTGGCGCCGCCGCCCGATACAAAAAAGAGATCGAACCGCTTCTCGCGGAGTATTGCTACGACTGTCACGGCGAAGGCAGTGCCAAAGGCGGGATCACACTCGATGAATTCAAATCTGACGAAGCCCTGACGCACGATCGCGAGCTGTGGACGCAGGTGTTGAAAAATGTCCGCGCCGGTTTGATGCCCCCTCGTAAGAAGCCGCAGCCCACGGCTCAGGAACAGCAGCGGTTGGCGGAATGGATCAAATACGGCGCGCTCGGAATCAATCCCGCGCATCCCGATCCCGGCCGCGTGACGGTGAGACGACTCAATCGCGTCGAGTACCAAAACACCATTCGCGATCTGATGGGGGTCGAATTCAATTCCACCGAAGCATTTCCCTCCGATGACACCGGCTATGGTTTTGACAACATCGGCGACGTGCTGAGCGTGTCGACGATGCTGCTCGAAAAGTACATGCAGGCGGCTGAGAAGATCGTCACGCAAGCCGTGCCGACCGTCGCCAAAGTGATGGCGGAGTCGATCCTGACAGGCAAGGATTTCAGAGGGGAATCCAACCCGAATGCCGACCGAATTTCGTTTTACAAACCGTCGAAGGTTTCGTCCTCCTTTTCCGCCGCGCACGATGGCAGCTATCGGCTGGCGATCACCCTCCAGGTACACGGCGGCTTCGATTTCGATCCTGCCAAATGCAAATTTAGCCTTGCCGTCGACGGACAGGATTCCTGGCACCGGGAATTCGCCTGGGAGGACGGTAAAAAACTCACCATTGAAGTTCCCGTTGAGTGGAAGGCCGGCCCGCATCCACTTTCCTTCCAAATGGAACCGCTGGCCCCGGCGGACAAAAAGCTGCATTCGGTCGACATGGAAATCGTCTCCGTTCGCGTTCAGGGACCGACGGATCCGAATCAGTGGGTTCCGGTGAAAAATCACGACCGGTTTTTCTCGAAGGATGAAAGCCCGAAAAATGCCGATGAACGGCGCGGGTATGCCCGGGAAGTGCTGGGGTCGTTTGCCAAAAAAGCGTTTCGGCGACCGGCGGATGGAAAGACGCTCGACCGGTTGGTGAAGCTAGCCGAGAATGTGTACGGCCAGCCGGGCAAAACTTTTGAGCAGGGCATCTCATCGGCCATGGTGGCAGTGTTGTCGTCGCCGCGATTTCTTTTCCGGATCGAGCAGACCGCGCCGGATCATGCGAAGGAACCGTATGGTCTCGTCGACGAATACACACTCGCCACGCGGCTTTCGTACTTCCTCTGGTCGACCATGCCGGATGAGGAGCTATCCGGTCTGGCCGAGCGCGGAGAACTTCGTAAAAACCTTCCGGCCCAGGTGAAACGGTTGTTGGCCGACCCACGTTCGGGTGCGATGGTTCAAAATTTCACTGGACAATGGCTTCAGGGACGCGATGTGGAGGGTGTATCGATCGATGCCCGTCTGGTGCTGGCCCGCGACAAGGGTGAGGAAAAAGCACTCCAAAAGGAACTGGAGGAATTCCGCGCCAGAATTGCCGCGAGAGATGCATTGGCTAGAGCGCCGGGGGGTGCCTCAGCCGTCCCCGCACCCGCACCCGCATTCGCACAGGGAGCGAAACGTCCGAGACTATTTCAAAAACCCGCGGTTGATCTGGATGGACCGTTGCGAAAGGCGATGCGGCTGGAACCGGAAATGGTTTTCGCCGGCATCGTGCGCGAGGATCGCAGCCTGTCGGAATTGCTCGACTGCGACTACACCTATTTGAACGAAAAGTTAGCCAAGCATTACGGAGTGCCGGGGGTGAGTGGCCCGGAAATGCGCCGCGTGACGCTTCCCACCGACAGCCCGCGCGGCGGGCTGCTGACGATGGGATCGATCCTGGTCGTCACTTCGAACCCGACGCGCACCTCCCCGGTCAAGCGCGGGCAATTCATCCTCGACAACATTCTCGGAATGCCCACGCCGCCGCCCCCGGCGGATGTGCCGGCGCTCGAGGATTCGGAAAAGAGTTTCAAAGAACACGAGCCCACCGCCCGGGAATCGCTGGCCCTGCATCGCGACAACGCCGTCTGTCGTTCCTGTCATGCCCGCATGGACCCGCTGGGCCTGTCGCTGGAGAGTTTTAATGCGATGGGAATGTTTCGCGAGTCCGAACGCGGGCAGAAAATCGACGCCGCCGGTGAATTATTGACCGGTGAAACGTTTGAGAACGTCCGGGAACTCAAGAAAATCCTCAAACAGAAACATGCTTCCGATTTTTATCGATGCCTGACCGAAAAGTTGCTAACCTATGCCCTGGGCCGAGGCACCGATGATGACGATATTGAAGCGGTGGACCAGATTGTGGCCCGGTTGGAAAAAAATGACGGGCATTTTTCCGCCCTGCTGAATGGAGTGATAGAATCGACACCGTTCCAGGAGCGGAGAAATCGACCGATGCCTGAACCGGTGAAGTCAGTGAAAGCTCAGACGGAATGACGTTGTGAATCGCGCGACAAACGATGTGAAGGTGAAGCCATGAAACTTAAACCAGTCTCCAGCCCCGATCGTGCCGCCCAACGGCATCACCACTTCAGCCGTCGAAATTTTCTTCGCGGCATCGGTGTGTGCGTCGCGTTGCCCGCCTTTGAATCGCTTCTCGGTTCCAGCGCCAGCGCGGCCGTAGCGGTGGAAGCAGCGCCCCTGGCGACAACTGCCTCCGGCATGCCGTTACGAATGGCTTACGTCTACTTCCCTAACGGCGCGATTCAGCCCAACTGGTGGCCCACCGGCGAGGGCAAGGATCTCCAACTCGCCCGCACCATGAAACCGCTGGAAAGCCTCCGCCAACAATTCCAAATTTTTGGCGGCCTCGATCACCGCAACGCCACCCCCGGTCCCGATGGGGCCGGCGATCATGCCCGCGCCAGCGGCACCTTCCTCACTGGCGTCCGCGTCAAAAAAACCGCCGGTTCCGACATCCATTGCGGCGTGTCGATCGATCAGATCGCCGCCAACCAAGTCGGGCATCTCACCCGATTCCCTTCGCTGGAACTGACCGCCGAGGCCACCCATCGCTCGGGCAATTGCGATTCCGGCTATTCCTGTGCGTATCAGAATAATCTCTCCTGGCAGTCCGCCACAGTGCCCGTCGCCCCTGAATCCAACCCCCGACTGGTGTTCGAGCGGCTCTTCGGCGCCGGCCTTCCGGGCGAGCGGGGGAATTCGCTGAAATTGCGAAAAGCGCAGCAGCGCTCGATTCTCGATTTCGTTCTGGAAGACGCCGGCAGTCTCGAAGATCAGATGGGCACGCGCGATCGGCAAAAGTTGGATGAATATCTGACCAGTGTGCGCGAGATCGAAAAGCGAATCGAGCAAGCCGAGCGGTTTGGGAAGGCACCCGATCCCTCCATGCCCACGCCGGATGGCATTCCGCACAGTTTCAAAGAGCACATTCAGCTCATGTTTGAGATGATGGCTTTGGCATTCCAGACCGATTCCACCCGCATCGCGACATTCCTGTTGGCCAACGAAGGCAGCAACCGTGCGTTCCCGGAAATCGGCATCCCCGAAGGGCACCATTTCCTGTCGCACCATCGAAGTCAGCAGGACATGGTCGACAAGGTTGCCGAGATTGATCTGTTCTACATGCAGCAGTTCGCCGGCTTCCTGGAAAAACTGGATCGGGCGAAGGATCTGGATGGCCAGTCAATCCTGCATAATTCCATGATTGTCTACGGCTCCGGTCACTCCGATGCCAACCGCCATACCCATGTGAATCTCCCGGTGCTGTTGGCCGGTGCCGGCGGCGGCTCGCTGACGCCCGGCCGCCATGTGACGTTCGACGGCCAACCGATGACGAACCTCTTCCTGAGCATGGCGGATCGGTTGGGAGTGAGCGGGTTGAAGCAGTTCGGCGATTCTACAGGGCGTGTGAAGGGGATTTGAATTCAATGGTGGCATGGGCGTCCCGCCCGTGTCTTGCGTTGCCAATGCCATGCACTTGACGGGAAGTGTTCTGCAATTCATGCCAATAGAGAGTGTGAACTGGCAGGTGAGAGACGGCGACGAGCCCAGTGGCGGCTGACCGCCAGTCCAGGTATTGAAATTCAGCAAACTGCCGATTGATTACCCCTTAATTCGATAACCCTCCAACACGCTGGAACAGTTCACTTTTCGGCCAACGCGCCCCGAGCTCGTGCAAGCCGATCATCGTAATCTTCCGCAAAGACTTCGTGCAATGCGCTCTCAAGCTGCCCTTCAATCCTGCAAAAAACTGCACGTTCCACCGGTCGGAGTTGATGCGGAATTTTCATTGGAAGCAAGCCATTCAAAGAGAACCAAAGCCTCTTCGCGCGTGAGTGCGATTTGAATTTTTGTTTGCTCGATTGTCATTTTGACTTTCCTCGTTCAGAAAAGCCGACCCCTACAAAGCCAAAATCCTTGCCGTGCTTTGTGAATACTTTTTGAAGATTCCGATCGGACAATCTCACGTTTTTGACTCGTTACCTTAACCAGTGCAAGACGTCCGATCCATCAAATCAGGGTGACAGGATTCGAACCTGCGACTTTCAGACCCCCAGCCTGACGCTCTACCAAACTGAGCTACACCCTGCTGATACTTCTATCGTATCCGCTCATCCCACCGCGCGTCAAACCGTGTGGTGTGATTTGCAGCCGAATTAATTCAAAGAGTTTCGAAAATGATTTAGTCGGATTGCTTGCGGAATCTTTCGGAGAGATCGGTCTTTGCCGCTCGCGACTTAGCCGTTTCGCGTGCGTAACGGATCGGACAGCTAAGCCGCAAGCGGCGTCAAAATACGCGGAGTCGAAAAATGCGATACATGCGGAAATTGAATCGCGTGCCATCAAAACAACTCCCGCCTTGTCCTACCCGTCATACGCTCTTACACTGCCCGTCAAGTCCCTAAGTCCTCGGAGTCAACGAATCTCATGAAAGTGTTACTTATCGGCGGTGGTGGTCGGGAACATGCTTTGGCCTGGAAATTGGCGGCTTCGCCCCTGGTGACGGAACTCTTCGTCGCGCCGGGGAATCCGGGGACCGCGCAATTCGCCGCGAATGTCGCGATCGGGGTCATGGATTTTGACGGGATCGAAAAATTCGTCCGCAAAACGGGCATTCAATTCGTCGTGATCGGGCCGGAGGATCCGTTGGCGGGTGGATTGACCGATCGGTTGCAGGCGATGGGGATAAAGGTGTTCGGCCCGACGAAGGAAGCCGCGCAGATGGAGGCGGACAAGTGGTTTGCGAAAGAGATCATGCGGCAGCAGTCGATCCCGACCGCCGACGCCCGCAGTTTCACCGATGCCGGGGCCGCCGAGGAATATGTCCGCGTGCGCGATGAACCATGCGTGATCAAAGCGACCGGCCTGGCGAAGGGGAAGGGCGTCACGGTCTGCGCCCGGTCAAGCGATGCGCTGGACACCATCGATCGGATCATGCGCAAGAAGGAATTTGGCGGCGCAGGCACCCGCATCATCATCGAAGAAATTCTGCACGGCCCGGAATGCTCGATCCTCGCGTTCGTCGATCGCCGGAATATCTACGTGATGGAAAGCGCGCAGGACCACAAGCCGATCGACGACGGCGACACCGGCCCGATGACCGGCGGCATGGGGGCCTACTCGCCGACCCCGGTCGTGACCGATGCGATTCTCAGCACCATCGAGCGTGAGATTCTCGTCCCGACCGTCGACGGCCTGCTGCGCGAGGGAATCGAATATCGCGGCATTCTCTACGCGGGTCTAATGCTCACCAGCAATGGCCCGCGCGTGCTCGAATTCAATTGCCGTTTCGGCGATCCGGAAACCCAGCCGTTGATGATGCGATTGCAGAGTGACCTGATGGAAGTGATGCTCGCCGTCGCCGATGGGCGACTGGATGAGGTCGAGTTGAAGTGGGATCCCCGGCCGGCGATCAGCGTTGTCGCGACGAGCAAGGGATATCCCGGCAAATACTCGACCGGCGTGCCGATCAGCGGCATTGCATCTGCCGAGGCGCTGCCGGATGTGAAGGTCTTCCATGGCGGTACGCGGTTCGAGGCGGACGGCAGGAGCGTGCTGACCGATGGAGGCCGTGTGTTGAGCGTGACCGCTCTTGGAAACACCATTGCTGAGGCGCAGAATCGCGCGTATGAAGCGATGAAAATGATTCACTTCGACGGCATGCACTATCGGCGGGACATCGGGCACTGGGCCGTAGGGCGATAACATAGCCCAGTGTTTGACACCGGTTTTTCAATATAGCCCGGTGTTTACACCGGTTTTTCCTTCGCGATCGCGAAGGAAAAGCGGCAGCCCATAAGCGGGTCGAACCACCATTCCGTGAAACTTTGGCCACAGCACTCGCCGTGGCGAACTAAATCGCGTACAATGCCTGACCGGAATATACACCGCGAAGTTCGCGGTAGCCTCGACACTCTCGCCACCGGTGCATCGCCTGCTCGCGATGTCACCGGTCTGCTGGATTGATGACGCCGCTCGTCAAATGCAACGATGAACCTGGCCGCCTGGCAATCGTGAGACACGACCCAGCCGCCGTTTTCGCGAAGGTAGAGTGAATCACATGACGCCAAAGACGATGTCCGCTCCTGTCGGTATGACGATGGCCGCTCAAAAGACGCTGGCCCATCCGATCGATATCGAAATGTTCCTTTCCAAGCTCGGTGCCAAGGATCGCGCCAATGCCGAAAAGCATCTGGCCGCCTGCGATGCCGAAGGCGACCCGCGCCACGGATTGCTCTGGCGACGAATGGCCTGCGCGCTCAAGACGCTGGCCCCGCACGCCACCAAAGTGAATGGCCGCGAAAGCGTCCAGTTCTACGTGCCGGATGGCAAGTACAAGCTGCAGGTGTTCGCCCTGCACGATGCCCGCGATGGAAAACTGTATCTGTACACCGGCAACGTGTTGAAGGAAGCCTGCAAAGCGGGCGTGCTGGTGGCGCCGAAGGGCACCGCCGCCAAGGGATTCTACACGGTGCCGAAGTCTCCTGATCTTTTGCAGATCGAAGAGTTGGATGAGAACACACCGGAACCCGCAGTGTTCTTCAAGCACATGCTGGGATGGAGCCGCAAGGCGATCCGGATCATCCTGCCGACCACCAGCGCCGAATCGCATATCGCGGCGGCGGAACATATCTGCGTGATCTCGGCAGCGGGGTTCGCGACGGCGACTTGAATTTGAGATCCTCAAATTGAATTGGGATGAGGGCGGGCAGAAATGCCCGCCCTTTTCCGTTTCTCATCGGTCAAACTATTTCACTCTCCAAGCCGGGGCGCAGCGATGAGCAGCAGCGAATTGCGAAGCCCCGGATCAGCGGCGGATAAACTTTTTATTGAAAGATAGGCTATTGCCGGGATCAGACTGCAATCACCTCGTCCCGCGCGATCACAACCTCTTCGCCATGCCCGTAAATCTTGAGTGGCTCAAACACTGTTGCGGACTGATCGGATAACAAAATGACTCGTCGGTCTCGGTGTTTCATGGCAATCGTCCACATCCACAGCTCGACACTGCCGGCAATGCAGTAGAAGTGGCGGAAGCGAATTTGGCGACATTCACAGGTGCCGCGCACTTCGTAAGGATGCCATCAATTTGAACGCTCTGGGCCTAGTGCTTGCAACGCGGCATCCGCAGCCAGGCAGAAGTCGCCATCGCTTTCGCCGATAGTGGTTTCAACGAGGGTCATGATCCGTGGTTTTTACGGTTACATTGTTTGTCAGCAACACGTCACCCAACCATTTGGCGGAACCCCGCGACCATCATTGAACTGAAGCGGGAGCAGCACCTCGAATCGCCGCCACTTGCTGCCCATAGCTTGCCCTGCCTTTCACCGTGAATGAAATGTTCTCTCGCGCAATCGCTTCCAGCGCGACTTCGGGGACCAGATGCAAGCCGCCCTCCAGGACACGCCCGGAAAATCGACCCAGCAGAAATGCCAGGGCCTGACGTTCAGTTGCCTTATCTGGAAAGGAGATCGTGATCATGCCTTGATCTTGCTCCGATTGATAACGCCGTGCAACGCGGGACAGTTGACCGGCCAAGCTATTCCGCTCGCAGATACTCCGTACGCCGACAGCCATAGTGAAACCCCCAGTTCCAAAACGAGCGAACCGGAAATAGCCGCACGGACCGCTTTTTCCAGAGCGGTGACAAATTCTCCATTGCGCGATCTATCTCAAGACGATCCCCTTCATCATCGCGGTTCCAAATCACCAGATGCCGGGTGTCGGGATTGCGGGAAAGGTCTCGTTCGACGACGGCGGCGGTTGCCATCTGGCGCAATTGAAAAAATTCCTGGACCGGGTGATTTCTGAATTGATCGGGGGATAGATGAACGGTGGATTTCATCAGCAGGTAATACAGGCCACAGTCGTTGGTGATGGAACCCATGGCGTTCGGCCCGAAGGTATGGCTGGTGTCCGGCGTGTAGACGAGTGTGGATGAGGATGGACGGCCGCCCTGGATCACATCGGCGGCGATTCGGTCGAGCGGGGGTTCAGTGTCGCAGATCAGGTGGGCGATCGCCTGCGACAGGTTTACGGTGAGGAAGAGCCCGACGGCGAACCATCGCAGCGCGGGCCATGGCAATCGGTACAGGATCGCGGCGGAGCCGACGAGGAGGGCGGGGGTGATGGGTCCGAGATACCTCGGCATCCAGACCGAACCGTACATGGGCTGTTTCATCAGAAGATCGATGCCGATGCAAAGCGCCAGGCAGGTCGCAAAGAGAAACAGATGGCGACCGGCGCGTCGCCATCTTTCACTGGGGACTTCGCCGTGACGGTGGAATGCGAGCGTCACCATACATGCGATCGCGACGATGGCGGCACCGGTGACGGGAAGGCCTGTGGGCATCCAGGCCGATGCGCCGTCGGGGCTGGATTTGTCGCGTAAAATCGCACCGCAAATCCAAATCGTTACAGAATAGCTCGAAAACAGAATCGCCAGGACGGCAAGCACCATTCTCGCGCGCAGGATGGCTGCCATCCAGACAATCGCGGCCAATCCAATGGCACCGGCGATCCATTCCTGCACGGGGGACTGCATCAACGATTTTCCAACGTCCATAAGAGAAATGGGATGGTTGGCACTGATGCGATACACCGTATAGGTCGGGCCGATGATCCAAAGCGAGATCAGAAAGGTTGACCGCCAGCGGGATGCCTCGTCGGCATCAACGTCTATTTTTTCGGCGTCATGCCCGAGCGCCTTCCAAGGCAGCATCGCGATGACGAGCAGGATGCCCGCCGTCGACAGAAGGCATGCGGCGGTGAGCATCGTCCAGGCCGAGAGCGTTGCGCGCCCGCGGGGTTCTTCGATCCAGGAATAGGCGAACGCAAACGCGCCGGCGGTGTCCGCGAGGAGGGCTTCGGTGGTGTGGCCGCGCGACCGATCGCTGACCCAGGTGATCTCGATGGCGTCCCAACCCTCGCGATGCAGATGCTGCGGAACCCGGCTGAAACCGGTGGCATACCACACCGGTCCCGCCCCCGTCACGACGAGCGCGAGCAGAATCATCATCGTGCGACGCATATTTCCACGGGGATGGAACAGCACGATCAACAGATCCAACGGAACGATGATAAACCCCGTCGCGTGCAGCCATACCGCCGCGATTCCGGAGATGAACCAACCGGCCCAGGGCCATCGGTGGCCGGTTCGAAGCGCGGTGAAAAGAAGGCCGATGTGAAGGGTGAGGGCGACCCACAGTTCCATGTACATTTTGGCATCGCGGGAATAGGCCAGCAGAAATGCGGAGCACGCGGCCAGCCCGCAGGATAGCCGTGCCACCCGGCGTCCGAACATCTCCAGTCCCATCAGATAGATCGCCGGGATCATCAGTGTGCCCGCGATGGCTGGCAGAAGGCGCATGAGGGCAGGCGTCATCGTGAAGACTTGGGCCA
>JANXVV010000519.1 GCA_025351525.1 Humisphaera sp.
ACCTTGGCGCCGCTGACGAGCGCGCGGACATAGAGGCCAATGAATTGAAACGCCGTGAAGAAAAAAACCAGGACGACGACGAGGAGGAAAACAAGGAAGGCGATGAGGAGATTACTGCTGTCGGCTGCGAGAACGTGCATGGGTTTACCTGGTTAAATTAAAGAGAGCCGCAAAGGCGCAAGGAGCGCAAAGGAAGACGCAAAGAATTAACGGGTTTGGACGATTCGCTTGATGCCATCCTTGAGCATCGGCACATTAAAATTGAGGAAAAGGCCTAGTTGCTTGCCCGTGGCTCGCAGATAGGAAATCACTTTCGCGCGATGCAAAGGGAGGATGGCTTCACACGATTTCAACTCGACGACCAGCAATCCTTCCACGAGCGAATCGAGTCGACTTTCGCCAACGCCATGGCCCTTGTAAAGCAAAATCACTGGGAATTGGCGTTCAAACGAAATATTTCTCAACGCCAATTCTATACATAATGCCGCTTCATAAACCGCTTCCGAATGGCCCGGACCCAAATGAGTATGAACTTCGATCGCCGCACCGACCACCAATTTACTCACCCGATTCACTTCATCACCCGGATCATCCCGCAAATCCATTCCATCCCGTTCCTCAAACATTTGATCCGCCTTTCTTCCCTTTGCGTTTTCCTTTGCGCTCTTTGCGACTTGGGTCTTTTGAAAAACTGGTGGCAAGGGCGTCTCGCCCATGCTTTTTGGCCGAAAAAATGCATGGGCGAGACGCCCATGCCACCTTATTCAAAGCACCCACTTTGCGGCAAGTATTTTTTCATGCCTAAGACACCGTTGACCGCACCACGACCCGCCCGCCGCCGACTTCGCGGACGACGACTGGAGATCCATCGGCCAAGAAACCACTCTCGCTGACGACCGAGAAGATGCGGACATCGGCACCGGAGGCATCGGGAAATTCGGCGGAGCCACCGGGTCGCAACGAGGTGACGGCCCGGCCAACCGATCCGACCGGTGGCCATCGACTCGGCAGGGCCGCTTCCGGAACTTCAACGGCTGCGCCGCCATCGGCTAACACCAGTCTGCTAAAGTATGGCAGTTTTGGCAAATAGCGGCTGATCCATGCACAGAGGAATGCCGAGCAGATCATCCCGACCGTGACGAAGGCAAGCCCGTGTTTGAGCGAGGTGATATTGCCGGGCAGATGCGGAAGCAATCGGAAGCCACCGGGCTCACCGCCGACGAACGTAAGCACCAGTCCACCGACCATCATAATCAGCCCGGCGATAATCATCAGACCGGCGTGGGGGAAGACGAAGATTTCGAAGGCGATCATCGCCAGCCCACCGAGGATGAGCAGGATTTCCCACCAGGTGGCGTAGCCGGCGAGAAGCGGCACGCCGAGCAGCAGCCCGAGCGTCGCAACGGCAATCGCCTCGGCGGTTCCGTGACCCGGAGCATGCAGCGCGGCGTAGACGGCGGCACCGAACACCGTGATGAGCAGCATCCGAATGAAACCGCTGTTCAACCATGCGACGGCTGCTTCACCGAAACCCGAATGCAGGGTTTCGATGATATTGAAGTTGCGTTCCTGCGCCAGTTGCTCGACCGTTTCGGCCTTGCCGGTGGCGAGACCGATTTTTAGGGCAAGGTCCGTCCCCATGGTCAGTAGACGGTCGGCGGTGTCGATCGGTTTGGGAACGCCGAGCATTTCCACCTGGGTCCAACCTTTTTCGGAGAGCCGATCGAAATCGGCTTGGTTGACGAACTTTCGGTCGCCGGTATCCGAATTTTCGATCCAGTAGACGACCACTTCGGTCACCACCATCGCCTCGGCCAGCAGCGGATCGTGGTGATTGCGGAGGGCGCTTTCATAAAAATCGGCGGCGATCGGGCTTTGCAATTTAGCCCGCTCGGCGGTCGGCAATGCTTGAAGCGTTCCATCGGAAGATCGAACGATCGGGGCGCAATCGCCGATGGTGGCGACGTTTTTCATGACGATTTCGTCGCACGCCATCGCGATCATCGCACCGGCGGAGATGGCGCGATCGTTGACGTAGGCGATGGTGTGGACATCGTTTTGGCTCTTGAGAAATCGCGAGATGTCCAGGCCTGCCGTGACCAGACCACCCCAGGTATCGATCTCGACGATGATCGTTTTAGCCCCGTCGATTTTGGCGGATTTGAAACGCTTGAAGAAGGAGTCGCGATTGAAGTCGTCGATCTCACCGGAGAGCCCGACGACGGCAGTGGGGATGGGAGTGGCGACCGGAACCGCTGTGACATCGGGAACGGCGGCACGAAGCGGGAACGAAGTCGCCAGGGTCAATAGCATCAGCACGATGGCGGAGAGTGTCCTGTGCATGGAGGTATTGTAGCGGGTTGAAGGGGGAGTTGCATCACTATTTGCGTCAGAAGATTTGAAGGATATTGGAAGGGGGATAAGAAAGAGAACGCGGCCCTCCGGGTCACCGCTAAACGGGGGCGGAAGCGTGAAGCAGTTCTTGAATCAGGGAAAGGGAAATGGGAGCGAGCGAAGGCGATTCGGTGGCGCGATTCAACATTGCCCCGGCATCGCGAATCCAGGATTCGGCACGGCGGAGATGTGGCGACAGCACCGGAAGGCCCATCGCGTCGATCTCATGGCGCACGCGGGTTGGCCAAGGGTAAATGAGGACGGATGCGGCCTTCACCGCGCTGCGGAATTTTTCACGGGTGTCCACTTCGCCTTGCCAGATGGTGCGAAAGCGGGGGAGTTCATCCCATCCCCTGCCGTAAATTTTCAACGGCAGATCGGCCTCCATGAGCAGTTTCGCCAGACCCTGTTGATACGCCGGCATGATGAGTCGGTCGATAAACATCGACTGATCGAAACCTTCCTCGCTGATGCCCAATTTTGTCAGGCGGCGATGGATGAAGCCGACGATGTCGGTCCCGAGACAGAATGGATCGGAGGCCAGATCGGCGCGGATCGTGTCCCACAGCAAGTGATGGCTGGAGGCACTGAGCGTCTTTACCGGCGTGTCCAGTGCGAAAGTGTCGGCGATCAAGACGAGACATTTTGCAGCGGCCGGCATCAAGGGAAGTGTGGGCCACCCGGCGACTGTAACACGATGCGCCGGCCATCCGAGAGATCGGGCGGCGGGAAGCCAGGTGTCGTCGGCCAGCAGCAACGCATCGTTCGGATGGTTGATGTCAAACGCGGGGATGCGCGGTTGCGTGATCCAGGTGAACACTCGGGTGGAAGGGGACAGGACCGCCGGAAGTTCGGCGCGCGATCGATTGGGGACGATCACCGCATCGCGATGTTGACCGGCTAACGCGAGAGCCAGTGACGACGATTGGGCGGGGTCGTCCGGATCGAGGCAACTGATTCCTAAACCTTGAATTGCGGCGAGCAGGGCATGGCCGGCATCGTCCCACAGTCGAAAGTGAGAGGCGGCCAACACCAACAGGCGCGGGGCGATTGGGTCTTCGTTACTTGACGTAACGTGCATCGAATTATTGAGCCGGTCCGCTTGCGGACCGTGTCTGGTGGCGATGCATGCCGCTAGACGCGCGTCGCAAGCGACCCGGCTCAATAATTCGGAGGAGGTAGACAATTTACCGATCTGTTCTGAACGATCCGCATTGCATTCGTCGAACACTCGCTCCGCCAACGGAATCAGTTCTTGGACCAAGTCATCGTGTGTAGCCGGCGTGCGAATAAATTGGCAGGGTGTGGAGAGCCCGGGTTGATCTTTGAACAACTGCCCCAGCATCACCGGCCATTGTTCCCCGATGGCGAACCAGAGCCGATGGCGGGCGATGTCTGCCGAGAAATCGCAGCAGCCCAGCAGGACGCGAATCGACTCGGTATCGGGATGAACGACGATGACGGCTTGGTGGAGAGAAAGTTTTTCCAGCGCGGCCGCCACCTGACCGGCGTGGGTCGGCGCGAGCAGGCAGCCGACCACGCCGTGGATATCCAGCTTTTTCAGCATGGTTATGCCCGCGCGCTTCGGCAGCGAGCAACCTGCCCACCATTGCCCGGAGGAATCCTGAGCCGTCAGAAAACCATCGCGACCAAAAATCCAGGTCAGGTTTAACGCAGTTGAATCGACCGCATCCGCCATCGCCGGTTGCGTCATCGCTAGCGCGGCAAGGTTTGCCTCCCCATTCTGCCGGGCACGGGTTGCAGCGGCGGTGTCAGCTTTCGCAGGTTCGAGAGCGGTCATATCCTGTTATCGGACGAGTGAAACGGGGAGCATCAAAAAAGGCTTTGTAGGGTCCGCTTCAGAGGACGGAAGCGATATAGAAGTCAGAGATTTCGTCCGTTAAGGCGGACCGTACGAATCGCATTCGAAGCATCGTAAAATAAGTGACATTGGGAGCATTCCCATTAGAATGACCGCCATGAAATTCACGAAGATGCACGGCTCGGGCAACGACTACGTCTATGTCAACGGATTTACCGAAACTCTGCCCAATCCCGCCGTCACTGCCGTGAAAGTCGCCGACCGACACTTTGGAATCGGCGGCGACGGACTCATTCTCATTCTGCCCAGCGTCAAGGCGGATGTCCGGATGCGCATGTTCAACGCCGACGGTTCCGAAGGCGAAATGTGCGGGAACGGCGTGCGATGCGTCGCGAAATATGCCTATGACCATGGATTGACGAAGAATAATCCGATGACGGTCGAGACGGGGCGCGGGGTGCTGTCGCTGGCGTTGAAAATTGTAGTGGGCAAGGTGGTTTCGGTGACGGTGAACATGGCCGAGCCGATTCTCGCACTGCCGGAGATTCCGGTGGATTCATCTGCTTTAAAAAATGGCGGGAAGACGAATGAATATCAGGTGATGGTCTCCGCGCCGGGGGGCTATGATAAGACGCCGTTAGATATGGCGTTCGTATCTATGGGAAACCCACATGCGGTGACATTTGTCGAGGAAGTGAAGGCGATCGAACTGGAAAAATTCGGCCCGCTCGTGGAGCATCACAAGGCTTTTCCGAGGCGGATCAATGCCCACTGGGTGCAGGTGCATTCCCCGACTGAAGTGACGATGCGAACCTGGGAGCGCGGCAGCGGGGTCACCCTGGCCTGCGGCACCGGGGCGTGCGCGGTGTGTGTGGCGGGGGTGCTGACTGGCCGCACGGGTCGCACCATTCTCGCGCATCTTCCCGGTGGCGATCTGCAACTGGAATGGCGGGAGAGCGACAACAACGTCTACATGACCGGGCCGGCGACGGAGGTGTTTTCAGGGGAGTGGAACGGATAACGCCATCGCGGTAAAATCGGATCGGTTCGCACACGCGGATTATCTATGCTTCTGCATTACATTCATGCGGCGATGGATCGGGCGAAGTACGAAATCCTTCCAGGGACATACACTGTCGCGCGATCAGGACGACTATCTGACGATTCTTTCGGAGATGATTCTTCTGTACGACCGCGAGCATAATGAACCCCGCAAGCGTGAAATGCCTCACCTGCGCCTGAAGTATCTGATCGATCAGGCCGGACTGTCCGCGTCGGACCTCGGGCGGATCCTGGGTCATCGCGGGATGGGTTCACTTGTTTTAACCGGAAGGCGAGGTCTGTCGAAGGCGAACATCCGAAAACTCGCAGAGCACTTCAAGGTGAGTGCGGATTATTTCTTATAAGTGGTATCGCAAACTCGTTCGAGCTCCTGTCAGAACCCGAATGGCGGATCACAACAAATACCGCGCCCTACTCGCCGCCCACTGAATCGCCCGGTCCCGCCAGGGCCTTTTCCGCCATTGCGACAACTCGAATTTCATCGCGTAGTCCGCATCGTGTTGAAACAGGCCGGTCATCTGCCGACCGAATTCCCGGTTGCGAATGACGGCTGACAGTTCGCAATTAAACTCGATGCTGCGGTAATCCAGATTCGTCGACCCGAGCACCGAAATCTCTTCATCCACCACCATCGTTTTGGCATGGAGCACGGCTCCCTGTCGCTCGAAGATTTCCACGCCGGCGCTCAGCATCGATTCATAGAACGCGTGGGCCGCGACGCGAACGGCTTGTAAGTCACTTCGGCCGGGCAGCATCAGCCGGACCTGCACCCCTCGTCGCGCCGCGCGGAGCAACTCGCCGATCAGCACATCGGAAGGGGCGAAGTAGGCAATCGTCAAATCGAGTGTGTATCGGGCATCGCGCACCAGATTTTGCAGGAACGACACGAGCCGGCTTTTGGCGGCGGGCACAGAGGCCAGAACGCCCAGGTCCGATAGAAGTCGAGGGAGACGAACTCCAGGTTTTAAAATCGGCGACGGTGCTTCAAGGGCCGACACGTGAGTGGCATGGCCCAGGTCGATGCAATGAATCATCTCTGCGGCACGAATCAAGCCGCCGCGATGAACGTAGCGCCAAGTCCTGGCGAAGCAGTCGGCAAAAACCGCCGCACCGGGACCGACGAGGCTGATCGCATTGTCGCGCCAGAGCTCCGCACGTCGGGCAAGCGGAGTGAGAAAACCGGAGCCATATTCCGAACCGATGTTCAGCCCACCCAAGCCCGCGATGTGATTGTCGATCACGAGCAGTTTGCGGTGGTCGCGATTGAGAGGTCGCCAGGAATGATTGCAATCCCATGGCCGCAGCGGGTGGAATTCGGCCAGATGCACGCCCGCCTCGCGCATCTTCAGAAACATCGCCGGATCACTCTGGATCGAACCGAACGAATCGTAGATCACGAACACCTTCACCCCATTTTGAGCCCTTTCGGCGAGCGCGTCGGCGTAGGCACGGCCGGTGTCGTCGCTGTGGAAAATATACGTCTCCAGGCAGATCTGCTGCTTCGCCGCCCTGATCCCGCCGAGGGCGGCGGTGAGTCCCTGCCCGTCTTTGAAAAGCCGAATGCCCGTGCCATCCAATAATTTCACGGGTGGCGGGGCGGTCCATCCCCCGTCGACGCAACCGACATCAATGCACGTTCCGGTGGCGGTGCCGGCCTCGCCGAGTCGGCTTTTTCGCGGAGGATGGCGCAGGTCAAGCTGCGTCTGCCGCCGCTGCCATTGCGCCGCACGGCGTTCGTAACGCCGCCTGGCGTTATCCGATAGTGGAGCACCCTCGGATAAATCGCTCGCCTCTGAATTTTCCAACGCCAAATCTTCTCCCGTATCGGGAAATGGGACGTTTGAAAAACGGGTGGCACGGGCGTCTCGCCCATGCTTTTCTGCCGAAAAAATACATGGGCGAGACGCCCATGTCACCTTAATTCAAACCCCAATTCCATAAATCCTTTTCGCATCCCTTCGGGTCATCGGCCAAAAGCGTATAATCAATCGCCCGGACTCTCAACCAAGGAAAATGATGTCTCTCGATCGTGAAAAAGTGATGGCCGCCCTGAAGACCGTGCAGGATCCTGAATTGTTCAAGGATATTGTCACGCTGAACATGGTGAAAGACGTAAAAATCGACGGAGCCCGCGTCGACCTGCAAATTGAATTGACAACGCCCGCGTGTCCCATGAAGGATGTCATTCAGAAGGATGTGACGAATGCCTTGAAAAAAATCGGCGCGGAAACGGTGAATGTGAATTTCACCGCGAACACGAAGGGCCCGCTTCAGTCGCGTTCGGATATTTTGCCGCAGGTAAAAAATGTGATCGCGGTGGGCGCGGGAAAAGGGGGAGTGGGGAAGTCCACCGTGGCGTTGAATCTCGCGGTGGGGCTGGCCCGTTCCGGCGCGCAGGTGGGTCTGATGGATGGCGACATCTACGGCCCTTCCATGCCCACCATGCTGGGCCTGAAGGGAATGTCCCCCAACGTGCGCGGCAATAAAATCATCCCGTTCTTTCTGCACGGCATCCACTGCATTTCGATCGGTGTGCTGGTCGAACCGGAGAAGCCGTTGATCTGGCGCGGCCCCATGGCCCACGGCGCGTTCAAGCAACTTTTCTCAGACAACACCGAATGGCCCGATCTCGATTATCTCGTCGTCGATCTGCCCCCCGGCACGGGCGATGTGTCGCTCACGCTCTGTCAATTGCTGCCGATCACCGGGGCGGTGATTGTCGCCACCCCGCAGCAGGTGGCGCTGGATGATGCGATTCGGGCCGCCAAGATGTTCCAGCAATTGGGCGCGCCGATTTTGGGTGTCGTCGAAAACATGCGCGGCGACCTGTTCGGCAGCGGTGGGGCGGAGCTGGCAGCCCAGCGGCTCAATCTCCCGTTCCTCGGCGCGATCGAGCAGCACCGGGAACTTCGCATCAACAGCGACGCCGGCGATCCCACCGCCAACTTCACCGGCGACCCGAAGCTGCGCGAGGAACTGGAGCAGATCGTGCGGAATTTAGCCGGTCAGGTGAGCGTGCGGAATATGGGCGCGACGCAGCCGGTGTTGAATGTGTCCTAACAAAACCCACATGCCATCCATTGAAAATCCATTTTCTGGAATGAATTCGTATCTGGATCGACCAAGGGCCAACCGCTGTGCGATGCTCCACGCCAGAGGTGAGCAGGGAATTCCTTCGGCCTCTGAAATATCCCGCCTGGAAAGTTGGTATCATCGGGCCCAACCGTTCCCGGAAATGCCCCGGATGTAAAAAAAGTCTTGTAACACCGCATGAGTTCCACGATTTGATCGTGTGTGATGAAGCGACAAAAACAGCGTTTCGATCAGTCGGCCCTTCGTGAGGGGGCGCTCTGGCTCCTTCCCCTGGGACATTTCCCACTTTTCGCCTCGGTAACAATGGTTTTCAAAACTTCCGACTCAAAGCGGAAACTCTGAAACGGTGCGATTCTGTTCGATTTTGTTCGATTTTGTTCGATTTTGTTCCATCGGAGGTGACCTCGGCCATGCGGTGCCGATTCATCATGCACGGTCCTTCCCCTGACCCGGGCCACCGGTTTCCTTGACACCTTTTCCGGCATCTGCTAATTTTTTAGGGCTATTAAAGAACGGTTTGCGACTGAACGATTTTGCGGACGAAATCGATCCATCTGACATCGTGCTTGATGAGAGCGTGGGCGATGGACGCCGTCTAAATGCCGGGCCCGCCGGGCCGTTGGAGTAACGCTTGATGAACCGCTGCCTCCCCCCGTTTTGTATTCGATCCGGCCCTGTCGCAACCGCTTTGTATCGCGGGGTGGTGGGCTGTGGATTGACCCTATGCTTTGCCGCGCCCGTTACGATGGCGCAGACGGCGATTGTGCCGGCCGGTGCCGTTCCGGCAGTGCCGACGACGACGGCGGTTGTGCGTCCCAAGCAGCCGATCCTCAGCGAAAAAACGAGCCTGACGCCAAATACGCAGGACATCGTGGCGTTCATCAAAGAGAACGTCGCGCGTCTTGCGGACGACGATGCGGAGACGGTCAGCAATGCACGAGGGGATTTGCTGGCAGGATCATTTTCGACGTCGAACGTGCCGGCGAGCGTCGTGTATCTCGATGCCTACGTTGGCGCGGTGGCCAGGGAACTGGCGGCGCTGCAGGCGCAGAAACCGTCGCTGCGGGTGAAAGTGAACATCGGCATCGTCGCGGCAAAAGTCGCCGATAACGCGAAGGCGATTCTTCCGGCGACGGCGCTTCAGAATGTCATCAAAACCCTGATGCAGGATCCGAACGATGCAGTGGCATTGTGGGGAATGAAAGCCGCGGCGGCGGTGCTGACTGCCCCGAACCAGACCACCCCCAATGTGGCGTTGCTGCGGTTGATTCTGCCGACGGTCGATGCACATCACCTTTCCGGGCCGATTACGGATGAAGCCTACGCCGCACTGCTGGACCCGAGCCCGCCGGTGATCGACACACTCATCAACTTGTACGCCAAGCGAGTGGCCGTCTACAAAACGGGGGCGATCCCACAGGATCCATCGGTCGAGCTTCGTGCAAGTGCTCCGTTGACCACGCAATCCGGCATGTGGTCGAAACTGTCGGTGCGGGATCGGCAAACGGTGATGAATATCATCGCCGATCTCTTGTCGGAAGCCTCCGGCGCGATGGGTAAAAAAGAGAATGTCGACAGCGTCGACCAATTGAGGTTGGCCATCACCAAAGCCTGTGCGGCGGTGTCGGTGGTGGCGGGTTCGCTGAACAATAACGACCTGCGCGAACAGGCCGAGCGCGCCTCGAAGCTGCCGAGCAATGCCTCTGCGGCAACGGTGGTTCAGGTGATTACGCCGATTGTGGCGGCGGTTCGGAAAGCCTTTCCGATGACTGCCGCAGCGGGCAATATCGTGCCTTCGTTGCCGAAGCCGTAATCGGTGGCATGGGCGTCCCGCCCATATGGCTTTTCGTTGAATAAAAAAAGCACGGGCGGGATGCCCATGCCATCTCATGCTTAGACTCCTGGCCATCCCGATTTTTCTGTTGCTGCTGCTGGCGGGGGCGATGATTTTGTCGGGCTCTGCGGTCGAGAAAAAGGCGGATTTCACCTACGTCGACCGCTCGGATGTCAGCACGCTCGACTTCCCCAAACTGACTTACATGCAGGATATTCGCGTGGCCTACGCGCTCTGGGAAGGGCTGTACACGCTCGACCCGGTCAATCTCGACCCCGTCGATGGGTGTGCCCATCCGATCGAAGTCAGTGCGGATAAAAAAGTGTACACCTTCCACATCCGCCCCGAGGCGAAGTGGTCGAATGGCGACCCCGTGGTCGCCGGCGATTTTGTGTTCGCGTGGAAGCGGATGCTGGATGAGCAGGCCCAGTACGCCGAGTTGTTCAATTACATCGAAGGGGCCGAGGATTACGAGGCGGCGATCGCCAAAGGCGGCAAGCCGGATTTCACGAAGGTGGGCATCGAAACCGACCCGCACGATCCGCTTTGGCTTCGGGTCAAGTTGCGAAATTCCACAACGTTTTTCCCCGATCTCGTCGCCTTCGCGCCATTTTTCCCGGCTCACGAAAAATCGATGATGGAAATAAACCCGGACACCGGCGAACCGCGCATTAACCCCCGTTATACGCGTCCGCCGAATCTGGTCAGCAATGGGCCGTACCGTCTGGACAAATGGGATTTCAAGCGCCGATTGCGGATGGTCGCTTCCGACTATTATTGGGATAAGCCGAGCGTCAAAAGCCGGGTGATCGATTTCCTGGTGATCGAAAATCCGCAGAACGCGTTCGAGGCCTACGATGCCGGCGTGGTCGACTGGTGGATCGAACTGCCGTGCGACATCGGCGGTGAACTGCTCCGCAAAAAACGGCCCGACCTGCACATCTTCACCAGCTTCGGAACCTATTTTTACTCGTTCAACTGCCGGGACAAACTCCCGGATGGCACCGACAACCCGCTCAAAAAAATCGCGGTGAGGCAGGCGCTGTCGATGGCCGTCGAAAAACAGTTTCTGGTCGACAACATCATGCGGATGGGCCAACCTGTTGCGACCGACTACATCCCGCCTGGCGTGTTCAGCGGTTACGTTTCACCGAAGGGTTTACCCTACGACCCCGATCGCGCCCGCAAGCTGCTGGCAGATGCCGGGTATCCCAACGGCGCGGGTCTTCCCGTATTCAAACTCAATTTCAACAATGAAGGCCAACACAAGGAAATCGCCGAGTATCTTCAACGGCAGTGGAAGCAAAATCTGAACGTCGCGACGGAACTCGACGGCAAGGAACTGGCGAGCTTCCGCGATCAGTTGAGCAACAAAAAATACTCGATCTCCCGCGCCAGTTGGTACGGCGACTACAACGATCCCTCCACCTTCACCGACAAATATCTTCCCGGCAGCGGCAACAATGATTCCGACTGGCGCAACGAAAAGTTCGCCGCCCTATGCGCCGAAGCCGCCCGCGAAACTGACGCGGTGAAACGGCTTCGCTTGTTCGAGCAGGCCGAGACCATCCTGCTGGAAGAAGCGCCGATCATGCCGCTATTCCATTACGTCAATTCCGGCATGTTCCGCGACAACGTCAAAGGATTGCCGATGAACCCGCGAAATATGGTGATGCTGAAATCGGCGGAGGTGAGAAAAAAGTGATTGCTCCGGTCCCCTCCCCCCAGTACTCCGGGGGGAGGGCTAGGGTGAGGGGTCTTGCCTTTTTCTTCCGCCGAGTCGAAAAATGCAGCGTCTTGTCGCCACGAAGAAAAACCCCTCACCCTAAACCTCCCCCCATGAGTATATGGGGGGAGGGGACCGGAAAGCCAAATGCGATGGCCCTGGGGCAGGGGACCGGAATGAAATGCCGCCCCTTCCAATCCTCCGTCTTTCCGACAGAATGCAACGAGCATGATTCGCTTCCTCATCTCCAGGCTCGTGCAGTTCCCCCTCATCCTGGCGGCGATCTACCTCGTCACATTTTTCATGGCGTGGGTGGTGCCCGGCGATCCATTCCAAAAAACCGATAAAAATTTATCGCCGCAAGCGCTCATGCAGCGCCGCCGGGAATTTCATGCGGAAAATTGGCGAACGTTCCTCGTCTACTATTCCGGGCGGGTAGTGCGTCACGCCGATTTCGGGCAGAGCATGCAATATGATGAGTGGTCGGTGAACGACATTCTGAAATCGGCGTTGCCGGTGTCGATCACACTGGGGTTGTTTGCGTTGATCGTCGCGCTGCTGGGCGGGGTGGGGCTGGGGACGGTTGCCGCCGTGCGGCGCGATGGGTTGCTCGATTGGTTGAGCCTCAGCATCGCGCTCATCGGTGTGAGTCTTCCGGGCTTTGTCGCGGCGGCGATGCTGTTTATTTTTTTCACCGCGAAGCTGCATTGGCCACCGATCGGTGAATGGGGCCATCTCCGCGATCTGGTGCTGCCGGGTGTCGCCCTCGCGCTGTTGCCGATGGCTTACATCGCCCGCCTCACCCGCGTGTCGATGCTCGATATACTCGGCAACGATTACGTCAGAACCGCCCGCGCCAAGGGTCTTTCACGCGGCGTGGTGATCTGGAAACATGCCCTCCGCAACGCGCTTCTCCCCGTACTCAGCTATCTTGGACCGGCGGCGGCGTACACGCTGACCGGATCGTTCGTCGTCGAAAAAGTCTTCAACATCCCCGGCCTCGGCCAGCACTTCGTCAACAGCATTCTCAATCGCGACCGCACCATGATTCTCGGCACCGTCATCGTCTATTCATTCTTTCTGCTCACGTTCAACCTGCTGGTCGATGTGAGCTATGCGTTCGTCGATCCAAGAATCGATGTGACTTCGGATCGGGGTGACGCATGAGCGCAGCGGCGATTCCACGGTTGAATGCTCCGGTGGCGACGAACCTGGCCGCGCCACCGGATCGATTATGGCGGCGCGTCCTCGCCAGCCGTCGCGCTACTTTCGGCGGCGGGGGATTGCTGCTCATCATCCTGCTCTGTTTCGGCACATTGCCTTGGACCTGGGAAGGTTCATCGAGCGCCGTGCAATACAATCGCCAGCACGATCAGTTTTCCCGCCTGCCGCCATCCTCCAGCGGACGGCCGGCGGATATCGACCTGTCCGCCTGGAATGAACGTGAAACGAAACTGGCGGGCTACGAAATCCGTTCGAGGTTGGGACATGTCTGGCGATGGCTTGGCACCGATACGCAGGCCCGCAGCCTGCTCGGTCGGTGTCTTTTCGGCGGGGTGATCAGCCTGTCGATCGGTTTCGCCGCCGCCGCCATTTCGGTCACCCTAGGGGTCGCCGTCGGGTTGATCGCCGGGTATCGCGGCGGGTGGGTGGATGCCACGCTCATGCGCATTGTCGATGTGCTGTACGGACTGCCTTACATCCTGCTGGTCATCCTCTTCCGAATCGCGTTCGAAGGTGCCCGACCGAAATGGATGTCGATGCTTTTCAAGGACAGCTCGATGTCCATGGTCGTGCTTTTTCTGGCGATCGGCCTGGTCAGTTGGCTGACGATGGCCCGCGTGGTGCGCGGGCAGGTGCTGTCGCTGCGGGCCCAGCCTTTCATCGAAGCCGCCCGTGCGGCGGGCATCCCCGAGCGACGCATCTTTCTCCATCACTTGCTCCCCAATCTCGTCGGCCCGATCATCGTCTATGCCTCCCTCACTATCCCATCCGCCATCCTGCAGGAATCGTTTTTAAGCTTCCTCGGCGTCGGCATTCAGTCGCCGTTGCCCACCTGGGGCTCCCTGGCGAGCGATGGCTTGCAACCCGCGCTCAACACCATTCACAGCGACTGGTGGCTGCTGCTTTTTCCGTGTACTCTTCTGGCGTTCGTGCTGCTCTGCCTTAACTTTTTAGGCGACGGCCTGCGCGATGTGTTCGACCCGAGAAATGAAGCGGCTAAAATTTGATCCGGTGGCATGGGCGTCCCGCCCCTGCGCTTTTTGCCAACACCCGCACGGGCGAGACGCCCATGCCACCTGTTTTTGAGAAGACTCGCATGGAAAACCGTTTTGGCCTGAAGGACTTTTTCCTCTTCTCGTTTCTCATTCTTCTGGGCATCGTCATCCTTCTGACGATGAAACAATACGACCGCCAGTGGGAAACCATTCAATCCATCTCCACGAAAATTGACGATCAGCAGCGGGCGATCCTGACCATTCAAGATGCCCTGTCGAAGGGTGCGATTGCGTTGCCGAGTGGAACCCATCCCGCGACGACCGCAGCGAGTGACCTTAAAAATGATCCCTTCCAACATCTTCGTGACGCCGAGAAAATGCCGGGCTATGCCCGCGGCGATTGGCTTGTGTACGGCTTTGGCAATCAAGTAGCCAAGCTCACGCCTTTGCTCTCCACGGACCTATATGCCCAGCGCGTGCAGGAGCATGTGTTGGATAGCCTGGTGACTCGCGATAAATACACGTTGGAATGGAAGCCGCAGTTGGCGACGGCATGGACGATCAGTCCGGACGGCTTGCGGATCACGTTCAAAATGCGGCAAGGCGTGAAGTTTTCAGACGGTGAACCGCTCACCGCCGATGACGT
Source organism: Humisphaera sp. (assembly GCA_025351525.1). Lineage (GTDB taxonomy): Bacteria > Planctomycetota > Phycisphaerae > Tepidisphaerales > Tepidisphaeraceae > JANXVV01. Next base: position 14,797 of record JANXVV010000519.1, read on the forward strand.
GGTCTTTACCTATAAATTCATCATGAACGAGAAGATCGCCTGCCCGCGCGACCGATCTTATCTCGAGCGAGTGAAGGATGTCGTCAAGAGCGAGAACGGCGATGAGGTGACGTTCATCTATGGTGAGCCCTATTTCGAGTCGTTCCTGCTGGCGGCGGGTTTGGGAATCATGCCCCGGCATTTCTACGGAAAATTCAAGCCGGAAGAATTCAATCAGTCGGTCGGTCTGCTGATGGGAAGCGGGGCGTATCGAATGGAAAACCCAGAAGATTGGAAGCCTGGCAAGTTGATTCAACTCGTGCGGAACGAGCGGTATTGGGGCGTGCTGCCGGCGTTGGAACGACTGGTGTTCAAGGAATTCAGCAACGAGATCGCCCTGCAAACCGCGTTCAGCAACGGCGACATCGACCTGATGGAGCCGCAGGCTTCGCAGTACTATGACATGATTCGTCAGCCGCCTCTGGTGGAGCGGAGCCAGCACTTTGATTTTGTAAATCCCGAAGAGGGGTATCGCTACGTCGCGTGGAACGAGAAGAAAAACGGCAAGCCCACGCGATTCGCCGACAAGCGCGTACGGCAGGCGATGACGATGCTCGTCAATCGCGACCGCTTGATTCAGGAAATCATGTTGGGATACGCGGTCGCCACCAGCGGGCCGTTTTCACCCGTGAGCAAGCAGAGCGATCCCACTGTAAAGGCGCTGCCGTTCGATATCGGCAGAGCTAAAAAACTGCTGGTGGACGCCGGTTTCACAAAGATGAACGATGAAGGAATTCTTCTAGGGCCCGACGGCACGCCCTTCGAGTTTAAGCTGACCTATCCTTCGGGCGTCGGCAATTACGAGAAAATGATTATCGCCCTCAAAGATTCCTATGCGAAAGCAGGCATCAAACTCGATCCCGATCCGCTCGAATGGGCTTCGTTCACGGACCGCTTGAACAATAAAAATTTCGAGGCGATCACGCTCGGTTGGGGCGTGAAAATTGAATCGGACATTTACCAGGAATTTCATTCGAGTCAGATGGTGGAAGGGGGCGACGATTTCATGTCGTATAAAAACGAGGAGTTGGATAAGGCCATCGACGAAGCCCGCCGCACGGTCGATGAGGACAAGCGGATGGTCCTATGGCATAAAGCCCACCAGATTCTCGCGGAGGATCAACCCTATATGTTTTTATGGACGCGCAAGGGAATGTGGTTTGCCGACAAGCGGTTTCAAAACGTGAAGGTGACGAAGTTGGGATTGAACGATTACGAGGAATGGTTTGTCCCGAAAGCCCAGCATAAATGGACGAAAAAGTGAGTGAGCATTTCGCAGCATGGGCTACCAGCCCATGTTTTTCAGATGAATGCATGGGCTGGTAGCCCATGCTACAGAAGATTGATTCATGCTGAGCTACATCATTCGAAGACTGTTGCTGATGTTCCCGACGTTGATCGGGGTGACGGTCATTGTCTTTACGGTGATGGCTTCCGCCAAAGGCGGCATCGGGGCGGCACTTCGGTCGGCGGAAGGAAATATGCGGGCCGAGGACCGCAAAAAAATCGAGGCCTATCTCAACAAGCGGTACGGGCTGGATAAGCCGAAAGTGGTCCAATATTTTCGGTGGCTGAATCAGGTCTCACCGGTTGGATTCAAGAAAGACGACGAGGGCAACTCACAGGGCTTCGGGTTTAAGGCGCCGGATCTCGGTGAAAGTTTTCTCCGCCGTCAACCGGTGATTCGCGTCATCGGCGAGGCGCTGCCACCGACGCTGTTTTTAAATCTGTTGTCCATTCCCGTCGTCTATGGGATCGCCATTCTCTCCGGCATCTACGCGGCCAGGTATAGAGGCCATGCGTTCGATGTCACCACCGGGGCGCTGTTCCTAGGGTTGTGGTCCATTCCCACAATGTGGAGCGGCGTGATGATGGTCGGGTTTCTTTCCAGCGTCGACTATCTCCACTGGTTTCCCACCGGCGGGATGCACGACACTCTTTCGGCTTACATGCGATTCCTGCCGTCGTTCGCCGTTGACGGCTTTCATCGCGGCTGGCTGCTCGATTCGATCTGGCACCTCGCGCTGCCGGTCACCTGCCTTTCGATCGGCTCATTTGCATTTCTATCGAAGCTGATGCGGTCCTCGGTCTTGGAAAATCTACAAGCCGATTTCGCCCGCACTGCCCGCGCCAAGGGTGTGAGCGACAGAAATGTGCTGCTTCGCCACGTGCTCAGTAACAGCGTCATTCCACTCATTACCGTGGCGGCCACCATCCTCCCAGGGCTGCTCGGCGGGTCGGTCATCGTCGAATCGATCTTCAGCATCAACGGCATGGGCAAGCTGATGATCGATGCCATCTATACGCGCGATCAGGAACTGGTGATGTCCGAAACGCTGGTGGTCGGCATCGTCAGCCTTTTCAGTCTTCTGCTGGCGGATGTGCTGTATGCCTTGGCTGATCCGAGGGTGAGCTATGAGTAGCGCCTCGATCAATGCCGCTGGGATGAATTCGGTGGAGCCCGCGCGCGTTGAAAAACGTCGGAGCTGGTTGGCGAGTGTGGTGCATCACGCCCTTGGCCGATGGGGCACCCGGCTGGGCATCGGATGGATCGCACTCGTGGCTTTTTGCGCGACCTTCGCGCCGTTTCTGGCGAACAGCTTTCCGCTGCTCGTAAGAGTGGATGGCCGCTGGTCCAGCCCGGCGGTCATTCATCTGACCGCCGTGGATTTCACGCTGGTCATCGCGGCTGCTTCATTGCTTGTGCTGATTCGCCTTAAGAAATTGCCGTGGGCAATCCGCGCGTGGTGGTTCGCCGGCATACTTGGCATGACACTGCCTTTGACTCTGTTCGCGGTCAAGCCTCCGCTGGTCAGCGGTTACGAGGAATATCGAGACCTGAAACATGAAGGGCGCGTGCAATGGATGTTGTCGGCACCCGTTCCGTATTCACCGAACGATCACCTGACCGATCAATTCGACTTCACGCATCCGCAGCCATGGGCACCGTCGCGGTCTCATTGGTTTGGCACCGAGCAAAATGGCGAGGACGTGCTGAGCGTGATGATCCATGCCTGCCGGATCGCCATGTCGATCGGTTTCATTTCCACCGGCATCGCGGTGTTCATCGGGATCATCGTCGGTGGACTGATGGGATATTTCGCGGGGATCGTCGATTTACTCGGAATGCGATTGGTGGAGGTGTTTGGAGCGATCCCGACGATCTATCTTCTGCTTGCGTTTTGTGCCGCGTTCGAGCGCAACATTTACATGGTGATGGCGATCATCGGCCTGACCGGTTGGACCGGCGACGCCCGTTTCGTGCGCGCCGAATTCCTGCGGCTGCGCGGGCAGGATTTCGTTCACGCCGCCATCGCCGCCGGATTGCCATTGCGATCCGTGCTGTTCCGGCATCTGCTGCCGAACGCTTTGGCCCCGATCCTCGTCAGTGCCAGCTTTGGTGTGGCGGCGGCGATTCTGTCGGAGAGCGTCCTCAGTTTTCTTGGGTTAGGGCTTCCCGTCGATGCCGCGAGTTGGGGCCGATTGCTGAACCAATCCGTCGGGCAGGGCGGCGGGTTCCATCTATGGCTGGCGATGTATCCGGGCCTGGCCATCTTCCTGACCGTGTTTTCGTATAACCTGATCGGTGAAGCGCTCCGCGATGCATTGGACCCGCGTCTGAATCCGCAATGATTCGGATGAAGAGTATCAAGGTGGCATGGGCGTCTCGCCCGTGCTTTTTGGCTTGAAAAAAAGCACGGGCGGGACGCTCATGCCACCCGAATTTTCGATCGGATGAAAGTAAAATGACGCAGAAACCGCTTTTGCAAATTCGGGATTTGAACGTCGCTTTCGACACGCCGCGCGGGCAGATTCGGCCGGTGCGCGATGTTTCGCTGGACATCTTTCCGGGTCAGATCGTCGCGCTTGTGGGTGAAAGCGGCTGCGGAAAGTCCGTCACCTCCCTCTCCATCCTTCGCCTGATCCCCTCGCCGCCCGGCAAGGTGCTGTCCGGCAAAATCATGTTGGATTCCCGCGATCTACCGGCACTGCCTGAAAAAGAGATGCGCAAGGTTCGCGGCAAAGAAATCGCGATGATTTTTCAGGAGCCGATGACATCGCTCAACCCCGTCTACACAATTGGCGACCAGATTGTCGAGGCGGTGATGCTGCATCAGCATGTGAGCACGAAGCAGGCGTATGGGATCGCCGAGGAATCGCTTCGCGAGGTGGGCATTGCCGACCCGCGCCGCCGACTGCAGGAATATCCGCACCAGATGTCCGGTGGCATGCGGCAGCGGGTGGTGATAGCGATGGCGTTGTCCTGCAAACCGAAACTGCTGATCGCCGATGAACCCACGACGGCTTTGGACGTGACGATTCAGGCGCAAATTCTCGAGCTGCTCCGCAAGTTACAGCGCGAGACGGGAATGGCGATTCTTCTCATCACGCACGATCTGGGAGTGGTGGCCGAGAACGCCGATGTGGTGGCGGTGATGTATGCCAGCCGGGTGGTGGAAGTGGCGACGGTGGAGGAGATCTTCGATCATCCGCTACATCCCTACACGCAGGGGCTGCTGCGTTCCGTGCCGAGGCTTGGGGCGGCGGAGGGACGGCTTGAATCGATCTCCGGCGCGGTGCCGAACCCGGCGCGGTTTCCTTCCGGGTGTAAGTTTCATCCGCGCTGCTCGCTCAGCCGGCAAGCGGCGGCGAGTGCTCCGGCGGAGCAGACGGTGGAAATCAAAACGGTTGAGGAAACGTTTCGGGTGCTGAAAATTTGCACGACCGTTGAACCCGACCTGCGCGAAGTTCAACCGGGACATTGGGGGGCGTGTCATCTGATTGAAAATTATGAGGGATCGAAGGTCTCATTGCCGGTGCTGAATCATCGCCGGGAAGTGACGGCGAACGCCGTCGCGGCGGAGCGGGAAGGGGCTGTGGTGGTGGAAGTGCTTCAAGGAAAAGAAGGATAAACGTGGCACGGGCTTCCAGCCCGTGTTGGCGGTCTAGTGCGGCGAAAAACTTGGATTGAAGCGGTCTTTTTTAAATTGAAAATCGCTCACACGGGCTGGAAGCCCGTGCCACATGGAGCGTTTGAAATATAGCCTCGGATGTCTTTTTTTGTCGGGGTGAAAAAAGCATGGGCGAGACGCCCATGCCACCTTTTGGACGGAGTCGTGACCGTGACTGAAATGATGCAAACAACCTCCGCCCCGCTTCCCGTCGAAACACCGCTGGTACGGGTACGGGAACTGCGCACATGGTTTCCGATCAAGCGCGGGATACTCTCGCAAACCGTCGGGCAGGTGAAGGCGGTGGACGGCGTCAGCTTTGACGTTCGCGAAGGCAAGACGCTTGGGCTGGTGGGTGAATCGGGCTGCGGTAAAACGACGGTAGGCCGTACGATCCTACGATTGATTCCGAGAACCACCGGCACCGTCGAATATCGGGGGAAGGATTTCTTCGCGTATCAGGGCGAATCGCTCCGCAAGTTGCGCCGCCATATGCAGATTATTTTTCAGGACCCGGTCAGCAGCCTGAACCCGCGCATGACCGTGGGCAATATCATCGGCGAACCCATTCAGGTTCACGGCATCGCCAAGGGAGGTGAGCGGGATGAACTGGTGGCCTCCCTGCTGCAACGGGTGGGACTGGATCCCTCGTTCGCCGCGCGGTATCCGCATGAATTCTCCGGCGGGCAGCGACAGCGCATCGGCATCGCCCGCGCTCTTTCGCTCTCCCCCGATTTCATCGTCTGCGATGAACCGGTTTCGGCGCTCGACGTTTCCATCCAATCGCAAATTCTCAATCTGCTCGACGATCTGCAGCAGGAACGGAAGATCGCGTATTTGTTCATCGCGCACAATCTGGCGGTGGTGGAACATTTTTCGGATGAAGTCGCGGTGATGTATCTGGGTCGGATCGTCGAGAAAGCTTCGTCGAAAGAGCTGTATTCCAATCCGAAGCATCCCTACACCTTGTCGCTGCTGTCGGCGGTGCCGGAGCCCAATCCTCGGCCAAAGAAAACGCGCATCGTTTTAAAAGGCGAAGTGCCGTCGCCGTCGAATCCACCGACGGGTTGCGCATTTCATCCGCGATGCCCGTTGACGCGCGAGATGGCTCGCGGCGGCGATGAGCGGGATACGGTGCAGATCACCTCCGGCGGTGAACCGGTGCGCGTGCTTCGGAAGTGTGTGGATGAATTTCCGGCGCTCGAGCAGAAGCAGGGCGAAGCGGGGCATGTGGCGGCGTGCTGGGTGACGACGTAGTTTTCGGTGAGGAAGCGTGGCCCTCCGGGCCACCGCTAAACGGGTTGATGTGCCGATCACACATCCATCGCGACGAATTTTTTCAGGCGTCTGACGAGAGCGGGCACCTCGTAGCTTTCCGCCAGATTCAGTTGCAGTACGACGCCCTGATTGTGATCGGAGGCGATGATGAGGTGCTGATCGCCGTTGACGCCGTAGCCCATTTCCTGGGGTTGATGGCCGGTGACGAAGATGTTCGCGCCGACCTGATCGGCGAACTGTTTCACGCCGTCGGGCGTGACGTGACGGCCCCAGATCAACTGATACACCGGGCCGGTTTTTCGCATGTAGTCCGCGCCGATCAACGGACGATTGAAGACGGAAAAATCGAACGTCGGCACTTGGTCGTCCTGCGGGATGCTGTGACAGCAAAAAATTCCGTTGGGCAGCCGGATGCCCAGGGGAAATGAAAGCAGAAATTCCGTGATCGCGACCTGCACCATTCCACCAGAACTGCCGAACGCTTTTTTCACGCCTTTGTTAAACGCCTCGCAGACGCTGATGCTTCCCTTCATGATCCCCTTGCCCTGAATCTGCGCGAGGTCATGGTTTGCCAGCAAAAAATGCACCTGACCGCTGTAATCCGCCTTCAGTTCGGCGGCGCGGAGAAGGGTCTGCCAGCTTTCCTCGGCACCGGTTTCATCGAAGTGTTCGCCGTGGATCAGTTCCTGAAGGATCAGATGGCGTTGCGGATTGTTCGGCAGGTCGGCGGCCTTGAGCAGCTTGTCGAAGTTACGGCGGTGGTCGTGCATGTCGCCGGCGATCCAGACTTCCCCTTCCGCCGGGAGCGTTACGATCTGCTGATCGCGCAGAGGATCGATCTGATTTTCCTCGGTCGCGGACCCGAACGTTTCCACCACTTGATCTGAAGTCATCGACATAGCGTGAATGATCTATTCCATGCGGGGCAATCCGTCAACTTTGGTCGGTCCGTTTTCAACGGCTTAACGCACTTTCTTGACGATGTGTGGTTTAAACCGTCATCCTGAGCGCAGCGAATGATCTGGCTCATTCGACGGAAAACACAGATCCTTCGCTGCGCTCAAGATGACGGCTTGGTCGCCGCCGCCAGGAAAATGAGTTACATTCCTTACTCCCGCGCCCCGCGCAGGAAATGGAGTTTGTGGTCGCCGCTGAGGTAGTAGATGCCGCCTTCCACCGCCTGCCAACTGTTGATGCCGGCGGGTTCGGCCAGGTCGTATATCTGTTGCACACTGGCGATTTCATATCCCGGTGAATCCTTGCGCGTGGTGCGATTGTAGAATTTCAACTGATAATGTCGGCTGGCATTCTCGACGAGTTTCTTCGAGCCGGGCTCTCCAACCGTCATCAGGAAATCACGGGTGGGTATCGCGAGTCGAAAGTTCGGTGGCGCCGACATGCCGCTGTCCGCCCGCCAGGATTTTTCGGCGATGTCGTCGAGGTTGTAGCCCAGCAGGCTTCGCGTTCCGACGACGTAGAGATGGGGGCCGACCAGACGCAGGGTCACCGGCGCTTCCGCCTGCTGCCCGTTGAAGGATTGCGCGATCCCGGTGGTCAACAGGGACTTCACTTCGGCCACGCCGCTGCGATGGGTGGACCAGGTGCCATCGTCGAGGGAATGGATGGAGATGAATCGCCCGCTCTGTTCCAGCGCGATGATCTGTCGCCCGCGAATCAGCAGTTGACCGTGCTTGTTGCAGCCGAAATAAATCGCGTTCATCAAAGCCCCGTTGGGATTGTTCGGATCGCGCGGCGTGTTGGGAAACTGGAAGGTGAGGTTCTTAGATTCGTTCGCCCTCGCCCCGGAATCCGGCTCATAAAGGTCCTTCCCGCAGAGCCGATCCGCCAGCGTCCAGACCAGCATGCCGTCCGGTGAAAGAGCCATGTTGATGGGGGTGACGTTGGAATCGGCGGCGAAGTTGCGAACCATCTGAAGCTGGCCGTTGTAGTTGTCGAGAACGATCAGACGCGAGGCTCCCTCATCGTTTATTTTAACTGCGGTGAAATCCTCGTTCGCCACCAGTTTCTCGAAGGAGCTTTGACCCACCCGGGTTTGCCAAAGCAATTGGCCTCCGGCGGCCTCAAGGCAAATTAGTCGGCCCGTGGTCGTGCCGAGGATCAATCGATCGACCAACGGCCAAACATGTTGGATCTGTTCGGGCCCGGTGTTTTCCAGCGGCGCCGCAAGCTGCACGTTCATCGCTTGAATCACACCTCCACCGCGAAACATCACATTGTTGCGCCGACCGCCGTTGATGAGAACTTTTTGCCCGCGCGCGTTGATGAAAATCTGCTGCGGGTCGTTGTTCGCGGCGTTCGGATCGAGGGCGATATTGTCGTTGGTCACCTGCGCGCTCGGCAATCCGGTGATGGCGGTCAGTTCGATGCCGGGCAGGGCTTTGAGGGGACGGGTCCAGATCAACGCCGCCGTGTCACCGTCGAGCGCGACGATCTCATTGCCGCTCCAGATCGTCACCACGGATTTGCCGGCTTCCGAGTGCGACCAAACCGCGTAGCGCGGCTCATCGGTCATCGCCTCGTACGATCCAAGCGGCTTGTCCCGCCCCGGTGAAAATAGACCGATTCGGTTGCCCATCGTCGCGACGATCCGATCCGATCGCACGGAATAAGCCTGCTCCACCGGAGGCTGGAGCAGGCTGGTGACCTCCGGAATCACACCGGAATTTTTTCCATCTTTCGGTTGAACGAAGGGCTTGGACGACTTGCCCGCCAATTTCTCCTCATCCGTCAAACGAACGAAAAACGGTATATGAACATCCGGCAGATTGAGGGTGACTTCCGCAGTCCGCGACTTATTTAATTCCACGACGGCCTGGCGAAAATTCACGTTCTCAATTTTAGAGCCATTCGGCAGCACCAACGGCTGCGTCAGTTTCACATCGCCGAATGACTTCTCGCGTTGCAGCAGGGCGACGGCAATTTCCAAGCCGCTGGGAAGGTGGAGATAGTTGCGGGCCATGGATTCGAGGATGCGGTCTTTGTCGGATTTGTCGCCATATTTCCGGTAGACCTGCCGAAGCACGTGGGTGGCCAGACGGGGGTTGTCGGCGTGCTCGTACAGATTGGCGGCGGCGAGCATTGCCCTGGCGGCGGTGGGGGAGTTGGGGTAGATCTGCGCGACTTCCAACAGCCTGGCGGCATCCGCGTCGCGGTTGGCGGCAGTCATGGCGGCAACGGCCTGCTTCGCGACGGCATCATATGCCTCCGGATGCCGGCGGATCAGTTCCGCGATTTGCGTTTCGGCCTCGACCGCCGCCTGAACATTGCCGTGCATTTCACCGGGGGCATCTCCTTCGGGAACCACTTCGGTGCGGAGTTCGGGTTGGCTCAGAATCTCCTGATACAACCGCACCGCCGTCGCATAGCTTTGCGGCTCAACGTTCGCGCGCAGAAATTTCGCGCGATTCAGACGATAGCTCACCTGTTCCGAAGGAAGATTCGCCGCCTTCGCCGCCAGATCGAAAAATTGGATGGCCGCCTCGATCGCTTCGCCCTGCCGCTCTTTTGCGAGCTTTTGGGCGAAGGTGATCGCGTCATTGAACAAGCGTTGCCGACCGCTGTCCGGGCGCAGCGTTTCCAATCCTCCCAATCGAACGGCGGCTTCTTTAAGCTTCTCCAGTGCCACCGGCGTTTGCCCGGCGGCGAACATCACCTCCGAATAATTCAGGCGCGGGTCCGCTTCTTCCGGCGCAATCGCAACGTCGCGATCCAGCTTCGCGCGGGCCAGGACCATGTCCGTGAAAATATCCACGCTGGCCTTGCCCGCGAGAATGACGTGCTCACCGGTGACGAGCACATTGCCGGGACCTTCTTTTTCATCCCATTGGCGACCCGCTTTCGCGTCCTTCGGATAAGTTTCCTCGATGTATCCGTTCCGCTTGAGCGACAGGCGGAGCAGCGATCTGAAGGTGGAGATGAACACCGAGTCGGTGGTGACGAATCCGCGACCGTAGATCGTCTCCTGCTCGCCGTTGCCGGTCGATGCCATCGTCTTCCAGCCCCCGCCCGACGCCGAATTCTGGTCGGCGGTTTTCGCGGGGTCGAACGCGACCCAGTTCAAACCCATCACCTGCCGTCGGCTGCACAGGATGATCTTCTCGCCCAGCACGGCCAGAATGGTTCGGGCCCCATCGAATTCATCGACATTAATCCGCTTGATCTCCTGACCCGTCGCCGCATCGTAGATGAGGAGAAATTTACCGTCCGCCGGCAGCAAAAATAATTTGCCATCCTGCACGAAGACGGGATTGAATTCCCACGGACGCAGATTGGGAAGCATCACCACCGGCATCGCACGGCGGTTGCGGAAGCCTTGGAAAAGAGGTGGATCATTATTGATATTGGAATCCCTCGGGTACAGGCTGAGCCAGACGATAGACCCGCTGGAGGCATCGATCGAGGCCAGCGCGCCGAGGTTGGTCAGGAAATACAGCCGTCCACTCGCATAGGCCAGATGGGATAGCGTGCTGCTTGCCTGGAATGGATCGCCGTTCTGCATATTGCCGGCAGTGTTGGCGCTGGCAACGAGGCTGGACCAACGGTAAGCGCCGCTGTTCAAGTCGAAGCACAGGACGTAGCAGTTTTCAAATTGCGGGTCTTTTCCACCGCGTCCGATGACATACACATTGTCCCCCACCACGATGGGCGATCCGGAAAGATCGAGGGCGCGAAGTCGTTCCTTCTCGTCGCCTTTAAGGGTTTCACCGGCAAGGGTGATTAGAGAGATTTTCCACCGTTCCTTGCCGGTGGCGCGATCGAGGCAGACCAATCGCGTGCCGCCATCGGCACCGCCGGGCAGATCCATGCCGCGCTGGGCGTACATCAGTTGCAAGCGGTTGGACTGGCCCATCACGCCGAGCACGGCACTGTCGGTGAGAGTGAGCGTGTACTGCTGATTGCGAAGCGTCGAGGCATTCCGGAGCGAATAGATGCCCGTGTTGCCATACGTTTGAACCCAGCCGGGCAGTGGAAAACCGCTGTCGAGCCCGACGGCCCAGAGATGCGCCCCGTCTTGAAAAAACAGCGCGCTTCCATCGACGACCGGCATGATGCCGATCGTGCGGCCTTCGCTTTCCTCCTGCTGCGCCATCATCTTCGCCTCGGGCGCCTGCTGCCCTTTGGCGATGGGGCGGGCCGGCAGCTCGATGCTGCGAATCTTCGCCCCCATCCGGCCATGAGCCGTCGACACATAGGCCCGGCTGGGTGAACCGCTGAAGGTCATCCATGAATCCGGTGAAAGATTCTGCGCCAAAGCCGGCGCAATCTTCAACAAGCCTTCCAGCGAAGTCGCCAGCACCGTGTCTTTGCCGAAAATCACTCCGGCGGCGTCCGGAAATTTTTGTTTCAGCTCATCGGCACGGGCGACCGCCATCTTTTCGTCACCGCAGAGATGGTGGGCCAACGCGGTGCGGTAGAGAAGGCGCGAGCGTTCGGCGATGAGATGGTCGGGTGGATACCAATCCAGCAGCAGTTCACCGACACGTGCCGCCGCGTCAAACTCACCGGATTCCATGTGAAGATCGATTAACCGCAGGCCGGCGGTCTTGGCGGCTTCCGTGATGAAATACGTGTCGAGCACGGTTTGCAGCGTGGCCGAATCCTCGCGCGATGCGGCTTCGATCAACCCGGTTGCCGTCGATTCATATTTCGAGCGATACGCATTGATCCCCTCCGCCGGCCATTTGGCGAGCGATTCCTGCACCTGATAAACGATGCCGCGATAGCTGTTGATGATATTGTGCGAATCCGTCTTCCACGCCACCACGCGCGTGCGGTATTTCGTTAGCACTTCCTGATACCAACCGGCGGCCTTCGCCCATTCCTTTTGCCGTTCCATCCCCTTGGCGGTTTCCATGTCCTTGCGCGCTTCGGATGAATCGTTCACTGTGACATTTTGCAGCGATTCCCGGGCATCGGACGGCAGATCACCGACGGCGATCGTCACATTCCCGGCGTCGGCTTTCAGCTTGATTTCAATCTGAGCCGACGCCGGAAGGCTGCTCCCGAGAAACA
>JANXVV010000522.1 GCA_025351525.1 Humisphaera sp.
CGGGGTGCTGCTTTAAATGATTCCGCAGCGTCCGCACTGATTTCCAGAACGCCAGCGGGCCGCCCTTCAGGGGTATTTCGATCCACGGCCATCCCGCCTTCTCGAACCGGTCATGCCAGACGCCGCGCTCACCGGCCAGGATTATTTCGTGTCCCCGCTCCATCAATCCCGCACCTAAATCCAGCAAGTAGCGACTCAGCCCACCCGCATCGGAACCGGAAGTGATATGCAGGATTCGGAGGGGTTTGGCGGGAGCATCCATGCTGTTGTCGTTCGTAGCATGGGCTACCAGCCCATGATTTATAGAACACATGGGCTGGTAGCCCATGCTACGCAGAAGTTCATTGACTGTTTGGCCGTGTTGCAAAACCGCGAAGGATGATGCCCGCGCGGGTCGGGTTTAAAACCCACGAGAACGCGTTCCAGATTCGCGCGATCCATTGCCGTTTCCCACCGCCTGAACCCAACGAAATCTCACTGCGCGAATCGAGGTAGACGGAATTCAGGCCGGCTTTTGCAAACGCCATCCGAAGCGAGGCGGCGGTGAAGAAGTTGAGGTGAACGGGTGGGATAATGAAAGGGTCGCGGTCACCCAGCAACCGGTAAATGCCGCCAAAATTCGGCACCGCCACCGCCAGCACTCCTCCCGGAGAGAGGATCGTCGCGGCCCGGCGCAGCCAGTCGACCGGGTCGAGCGAATGCTCCAGCACCTGGCTCATGATGATCGCGTCATAAGGGCCGAGATCCGTCAGATCCTCAAAAGCCGTTCGGTAAAACTGAACCCCGGCGATACGGGCGGCGGCTCTTTCTGCGCGCGGGTCGAGATCGATCAGCGTGGGCTTAAAACCGAACTTCGCCAGTTGCCGACTGAACCGCCCACTGCCCGCCCCGACATCGAGACTGCGCGGCGAATCGCTTGATAAGCGTGGCCCGCTCTTCAGATAAATTCGATGAATCGCCTGCGCCAAGCTTTTACAGTCCGCCGCTTCCGCATCCCGATCCTCTCCTTCGGGCAGCGTATGGTGCGATTCCTGCAACGCATAGATTTCACCCAAAGCTGCAAGCGTCGGTCGATTACTCACAAACCCGTGACCGCATGCAAAACAGCGGTGAATCTCCCAGACTTGGTCGTAGGCATCCTTGCGACAAAACAACGGGCTGGGTGAAGCGCAGATCATGCAGGCTGAATCCGAAGGCTTTGCAACGGCTGACGTCTGCGGGGTGTTGGATAAAGCGCTCTGCTGATTTTCCGGCATCGTGGTTCTCGCAATTTTGATTCGTATCAGTACGGCATTCTTAAGTAAAAGGCTGATTCATGACTCGCGCCTTGATCACCCTTGCCGGGTTTCCAGCCGCCACCATACCCGGGGGGATATCCTTCACCACCACCGCCCGTGCCCCGATCACGCTGTTGTCTCCGATGGTGACGCCCGGCCCGATGAACGCCTGCGCCGCGATCCACACCCCGCTGCCGATGCGGATCGGCGGGCGCAGCAGCGGCAGATCGGGCAGCGTGTAATCGTGGGTGCCGGCACAGACATAGACGCCCTGACTCAGCACCGCATGGCTGCCGATCGTCACCGGACCAAGGTTGTAGATGACTACCTCGTGACCGAGATTCGACCAGTCGCCCATTTCAAACCACCAGGGATGAAAGATGCGGACGGTCGGATAGACGATCGAGTGGGGAGCCATCGTCGCCCCGAAACGGCGGAGCAACCAGCGCCGCCAGCGAAACGCGCGGGGCAGGCTCCAGCGAAACAGCCGCATTCCGATCAGGTTCCAAAGAATCCTCGCCGCGTAAATGCGCAGCGGGTAAGGGCGCTTGGCCGTGCGGTTGGACTGTTGAAAAATGCCGCCCGGCGGAGGCTCCGCGGGGACTGAAGTTGGAGCAGGGGTTTCACTCATGCGTTGAAGCACACTCGCGTCCGCGTCAAAGATCCTTCCATCCGATCAGCTCGTGCCCGGCGGCTTTGACGCCGGCGGCGAACGCCTGCACCGTTATGCGATCAGAGCTCCGCCAAGTCTCCTGATAACCGGGATGCACACCCACTTCCAATGAAGCCCCGTTGACCCGGCACAGCAAATTGGTGTTCCAATTTCGGTCGGCGAGACTGTCGGGCATGAAGAAGTGATCGGGCGATTTGAAGTGTTGCCGTAACTTCTTTCCCCAGAAGGGCCCGAACCAGAAGGTCGGGCTTTTAAGAGGTTTCGTCAGATAAACATCCTGCACGTTTCGCACCCGCGCGATCCCGAACTGCGGCAACACTTTCACGAGCGCCTCGCGAAACGGTTTGAATTTGTGCAGA
>JANXVV010000425.1 GCA_025351525.1 Humisphaera sp.
CGTACACCCATTTCCAGCCGGCGCAGCTGACCACGGTCGGCAAGCGCGCCACGCTCTGGATGCAGGACCTCGCACTGGATGTCGAGGCCCTGCTGCAACGCCTCGAGGCGTTGCGCCTTCGCGGCTGCAAGGGCACCACCGCGCGTCATCCGGACCGATGGCTCACCCGTGCATGGATCGCACTGTACCTCTGGATGCTCATCAACCCCGGCCTCGCGGGCAAAACGCACGTTAGCCTCACCGTGCCTTTGCTGACGGCGGTCGCGTCTTTGCTCATCCTCCGAACGATTCGCGATAGCTTCGGGGAATCGAGTGCAGCTCCCTCGATTAGGCGGCCACTCCTTTTTCCGAAGCCCACGATCGCGACAGTCTGATGTGTCACCGCGATGTCTCCAGCACTCAGGTTAGCCGCGACGCGCTGCAGAGCGCGTATTTGTGAAGTCGAGTTCCGAATACGCGCTCCGCGGCTAACCACACATCTGAAATCTTGATCTCGGTCATCCTGGTCGCCTCGACACGCTTGATGAATCTTAACGCGTATTAACGCATATTTCCGCCTTCCCCCTACAATCCGCCGCGTGCCTAACGCCGCCGACCACTCCATGCGCCGCGATATCCTGAGCGCCTACGCCGCCAGCGGTTCGCGCGTGGCCAGTTGGGTGATCGTCTCGGCACTCGTCTATCGAAGCAGCCCGGCAGCTTTCGCGATACTGGCCCTCGTGCGCGGGACGATTGGAATTTTGAACTATGCGGCCTTAGGACTGCTGCCGGCGGTGATTCGGATGCTGGCCAACCGCCCGAAAGTGACGATTGATCGCGTAGTCGCGGCACCTCTCCGTGTCGCGGCGCTCGATGACCCGATTCATCTCGGTTACGTGACGCCGCAAACGATGAACGACGATCTTAGGCCCTCTTTATCCGACTCTGATAAACATACTCAGCGAACTTATTCCACGGGGATGGTGATCGCTTTTATCACTGCCTTAACGGGGGTTATCGCGACCGTGCTGTCTGCGAAGTATTATCCATTCCTGTATTCCATCCCGGCAGGGTTTCAGAGCGATGATGTTCAATTACTTGTACTCGGCATGGGACTCGGCATCGCCTTGCGCTGGTTCACCGAACCGGCCGGTGCTTTACTTCAAACACATCAACATATTACTTTGGACAACATTATTCTCATTGGGACTGAATTATGCTGGGTTCTGCTGGTTGCTGAGGAATCATTCGACGGTCCACCGTCGCTTGCGTGGATCGGGGTTTCATTTTTCGCTTCGGGATTTATCACCCTCCTCGGCCGTTCATTCGCTCCCGGCATCGCCAACATTCATGCCTGGTCATTTCCCGATCGGAAACTTTTCCGTCCCCTCCTCACCACCGGCCTTCTCATCACCCTCGCCCAGCTCGCCGACTACCTCTATTCCCCCACCGATTATCTCCTCATCAATCACCTTCTCACTCCTCTCGACCTCACCCACTACGCCCCCGCCGTCCAGATCGATTCCGGCTTGCTGCTGCTCGTCACGGCCCTCGGCTCCGTGCTGCTTCCCAAAACCGCCCTCGCCCACGCCGCCGGAAATCGCGCGGTCGTCCGCACGTATTACCTGCGGGGCACATTGGCCAGCGCGGTCATGCTCACCGCCGCCAGCCTGGTGATTTATTTCGCGTCCCCGCTGATCTTCCGACTCTGGTTCGGCGACGCGATGCCCGGCACGGTGGCGATCCTGCCCCTGGTGCTGCTCAACACCGTCATCGGCGGGAGCAGCGCGGTGGGCCGTGCGATTTTGATCGGCATCGGCAAGACCAAGCCGTTCACGATCTCCGTGCTCATCGCCGGTGTGACCAACGTGATCGCCAGCCTCATTTTTGTCCGCTACTTTCACCTGGGTTTGAACGGCATCATTCTCGGCACCATTGTCGCAGTGGTCTTCCGCTGCGGGATCTGGATGCCGTGGTATGTGCTCCGGGAACTGCGCATCCATTAGAGCGGCTTTCGACGCAGTGTATCAAATGGTTGGGTGCCACAGGTCGTGGTACTCCGAGACCTGTGTC
>JANXVV010000575.1 GCA_025351525.1 Humisphaera sp.
GGGGGGAATGACAGGCTCAGCCAACCGCCGGGATAGGGTGACGATCATCAACACCGGCGACGCCGACCTGGCCGGACCCTACGGCATCCGACTCTACGCCAGCCGCGACCGCACCCTGAACGGCGCGATCCTCGTCGGCACACGCGGAGTGACCACCCCGCTGCCCGCCGGGGCCTCGGCTACCTTCGGGGTACGCACCATCCTACCGAAGGACACCCCCGCCGGAACCTACCATCTGCTGGCGGCGATCTCGGACGGCACCGGCCACCTCACCCCCATCGCCGCCGAGGATGCGACGTTTCGGGTCGGGGGAAAGCAGGTTGCCGCGCCGGCCAACGCGCGACCGCCGAAGATGCTGGCCGGGGCGTTTACGCGTGCATCCCATTCGGCGCGGCAGTGGACTTGAACCATGAAAGAGGTTCGGTTGAACCAGGCGAAGACGGTCGGCAATGAGGTTTTAGAATTTATTGTTTATTTACTCCTCTTTGCGCGGCTAATGCCCGTAGTGCCTCCGGTGCCCTCACCGGCGGTATTCGGCCTGCGAAAGCCTTCCGCCGGTGAGGGCACCGGCGGCACTACCGAGGCGACCGAACTCCACAGGGCTTTCAAGGCGCAAAGAGGAGTAGCGTGACTTTCGCGGATGCGGATATCTGACAAGAATTATGGTTGAGCCTGCGGATTTTTAGGGAAATCATGCAAAAGTAGTTCATTTTAGTTCAGTTTTGTTCAATTCGAGTGCGAAAGATGGGCTGACCCCCGGGGTCACTTTCCGATCGATTTTAATTCTTCCGGCGTGATGTCGCGGTATTGCCCACCGGACTTGATGGCGACCCGTCGCAGCGCTGTGGCGGGGGCGGGGGCGGAGGGATTGCCGATGTGGATGACATCGAATTGGGTTTGACCGATGTTCACCGTGGAAAGCGCCCGGGTGGCGAAGGCTTCATCCTCGGGTTTCGCGCTCACCACCACGATCAGGGCGGGGCGTTGGGCGAGCGCTCGTTCGAGCGGAAATTGATTGCCGTTGAAACTGCTTCCCGGATTGATGAAGAAGGTTCGGTCGACCTGCTGCGGATGGGTGATGGCTGCGCCATCGGGGGCGGCGTGGGCGGTGCCGCCGTGCTGCATCGCCGATCCGCCGGGGTAGACCTTCGACGAGGATTTTGCGAAGCCGTAGAACCCGCCCTGCGTGAAAATATCGTAGGCGTACCTCTGGCCGGATTTCAGCGGCACGGGCTTGGCCAGGGTGAAAGTCTGGTAGGCATTCCCTTTCGTGAAGCCTCCCCTGGCCGATTCCTGACTCAACTGATACAGCACATTTCCATCGTCGACCCGGCTGACGGTCAGTGTCACTTTTCCATACGGGCCCTGACCGAACGATTTTGCGTTGTCGGCGAATCCTTTGACGGTGATCGCCCGGAGCAACAGATCGGTCTGCGGGGTGAAGGTTTGACCGGGCGGGCCGGCGTTGTTCGTAAAATCCTCCGCGGCGCTGAAATACTTCGCCGAGAAATCCGGCTGGGCGATCGCGGCGCCGGCGGGCGGCTGGCCGCTTTCGATGAGGGTGGACCCGTGTTGATCCACGTTGCCGAGATCCGTCACGGCGGCGGCGAACGCATCGGCGGTGGCGGCGGTCGGCCCGGTCGGGGGGATCTCGATCGGGGTTCCCTCGCGATCGCTGTCCCACAGAATGATTTGAAAGGTTTGATTCGGATGGAGCGAGTCGATCGACCTGGTCAACGCCTGCCGGGTTGCCGCCAGAACATCGGTGGACATTCCGCCCCGATCGATCAGGTAAATCAGGCTCGGCTCTTTCAACGGCAGGCCGCAGAATGTCGGGGTGTTGATCGGGTCCGCCGCACCGACCCTCGCAGCGCTCGGATTGAATTCCCCGGCGGGTTCAGGGCGGACCGCTTTCCCCGCGACAGGGTCGGTAGCCGCCGGTGCATTAAAGGCGCTGGTTGATTTCTCACCGCTCCCACCGTTGATGAGCCGGAGGACCACACCCGCCAAAACGACCACCACCGCAACCGCTCCGAAGAGGACATACCGCAGAGGCGATCTAACTTTCGCGCCCGCAGCGCCGGGCCTGTTGGCCGAGGGCACGGCCGGCGATCCCAAGCCGCCACCGCTGCCACCGAGGCCGCTGCCGCTCAAATCGCTGCCGGCGATCGAACTTGGATCGAGCAGTCCGGCGGTTGCGCCGACTCTGCTCGGAGGGGAGTAAAGCGCTCTGGACTCGGTGGGAGCGGCGGTTCGCAAGCCCGGTTTCGCGCGCTTGGGCACCGACTGCATCGCCGCACAATGGATGCAACGGCAGACCCCGCCGGCGAACCCATCGTCGATTTCCAGCGTCGCCCTGCATTTCACACAGTTGATTCGAATCATGAAGTCTTCACCTGGACTGACAGTGTAGACTGAAGGCGGTAAGTCGTCATCGATTTTTCCGCGTGAACAAATCGCCCGCGACGTTTACACTGGGACGACCATGGCCCCATCACCTCTCGCGGGCAAGCCCGCGCCGGCGTCACTTCTGATCGACATCGACGAGCTCCGGCGCGACTATCGCGAACTTACGCCGGACCCGGCCAATCCCCGCCAACTCGTCAGCTTCGGCACGAGCGGGCATCGCGGAACCACCGCCGACCGCACGTTCACCGAAGCCCACATTCTCGCGATCTCGCAGGCGATCTGCGATTACCGTCAGTTGAACGGAATCGACGGCCCGTTGTTCATGGGCAAAGACACGCACGCGCTTTCCGCGCCCGCCGAGCGGACGGCGCTGGAGGTGCTCGCCGCCAATGGGGTCACGGTTTTTATTCAGCGCGAGAATGGCGTCACGCCGACGCCGGTCATCTCCTGGACGATCCTCGGCTACAACCGCGGCCGTGTCGCACATTTGGCGGATGGCATCGTCATCACCCCATCCCACAATCCCCCCACCGATGGCGGGTTCAAATATAACGCGACCAACGGCGGTCCCGCCGACACGGATGTCACGACCTGGATTCAGGATCGCGCCAACGATCTGCTTCGCAACGGCAATCGAGCCGTCAAGCGAATGCCCTATGATTCGGCCCTCCAAGCCGCGACCACAAAACATCACGATTACATCACACCCTACGTCGACGATCTGGCATCGGTCATCGATCTGGAGGCGATCCGCGGCGCGGGGATCAGCATCGGCGCGGATCCGCTGGGCGGTTCATCGGTGTACTATTGGCCGGCCATCGCGGAAAAATATGGTTTGAATCTGACGGTGGTGAATCCGAACATCGACGAGACGTTCGGATTCATGCCGCTCGACCACGATGGCAAAATCCGCATGGATTGCTCCAGCCCCTACGCGATGGCGAATCTCGTTCGCCTGAAAGATGACTATCGCATCGCGTTCGGAAACGACCCCGATGCCGATCGCCATGGCATCGTCGCGCCGTCGGTCGGCCTGATGAATCCGAATCATTATCTGGCCGTGGCGATCCAGTATCTGCTGATGAACCGCCCGCTCTGGCCGATGGGGGCCGCCGTGGGCAAGACGCTGGTCAGCAGCGGCATGATCGACCGGGTGGTGAAGCGTTTCGGGCGCGTGCTGTCGGAAGTGCCGGTCGGATTCAAATGGTTCTCCGATGGCCTGTTCAAAAGCACCTACTGTTTCGGAGGTGAGGAAAGCGCGGGGGCCAGTTTCCTTCGCCGGGATGGCAAGGTGTGGACGACGGACAAGGATGGAATGATCCTCGCCCTGCTCGCCGCCGAGATCACGGCGGTCACGGGGAAGGATCCCGGGGAGCATTACGCCCGGCTTACCGCCGATTTCGGAACCTCCTACTACACCCGCATCGACGCCTCCGCGACGCCGGAGCAGAAAGCCGCGTTCAAAAAGCTGACGCCCGAAGCCGTCACCGCCGCCGAACTGGCCGGGGATCCGATCACGGCAAAGCTCACCCGCGCTCCGGGAAATAATGCCATGATCGGCGGGTTGAAAGTCGAAACCGCCACCGGGTGGTTCGCCGCCCGGCCCTCCGGGACGGAGAACATCTACAAAATTTACGCGGAGAGTTTCAAGAGCCGGTCGCATCTGGATCGGATCGTGGAGGAGGCGCAGAAGATCGTGACGCAATCGTTGGGAGTGGGAGAGTGAATCTGCAGTGCGGGCGTCTGAAGAGTAAGCATCCTGCTCGTGCTAATGTTTATTCCATTGCTTGATAGGCACCGCTTACCATGAAAGAATTTACTTCACCAAACCCGAAAGTGATCGTGATCGCCGGCCCGAACGGCGCGGGGAGAACCACGGCGTCGCGGTGGCTGCTGCAAGGGGTGCGGAAGGTTCCCCAGTTTGTAAACGCAGACGCGATCGCCAGAGGATTGTCGGCGTTCAACCCGGAATCGGTCGCCAGGGAAGCCGGTCGGGCTATGATTGAACGACTGAACTCACTCGAAGCGATTCGCTCGGATTTCGCTTTTGAGACGACGCTGGCCAGTCGATCGTTCGCGCCGCGCATCCGTCGATTGCGTTCACTCGGCTATGAGTTCTCGCTCTATTTTTTCTATCTGGGCAGCCCTGACGAGGCCGTGGCGCGTGTCGCCGGTCGGGTCGCGCAAGGCGGGCATGGCGTGCCCGAGGCGGATATTCGCAGGCGATATGTCGGAGGACTCAGGAACTTTTTCAACCTTTATCAGGAGTTGACGAGCCATTGGGATTTTTACGATAATTCTCTTGACGGAAAGCCTACATTAATCGCCTCGGGTGCGTCGAACGAGACAGAGCTCATCACCGACATCAAACGCTGGAATTCAATTCGAGGACTCCATGGAAAATTTTAAGGTATCTCCGTCTATATCCGCCGAGCGATTGGCCCTTATCCGCCGTACCGAAAGCGCGATGCGGCAGTGCGGGCGGGATGTGTTGATCCGCCATAAGCGGGATGGCTTTCCGGTGGTTGGATTTGAAGACGGCAAGGTGGTGATCACTCAGCCGGAAGACATTGTCATTCCACCGGAAGAAGAATGATTTGACCCTCGGAATCGGTTTGGCGTTTGAATCTGGTCTCAATTCAAAGGGAAATCCGCGTTCAGATTGATCTTGTCCAAATCACCCCCGGATATAACCACGTTTTCCACATGACCGTCGGCGAAACCGATGCTGATTCGTCCGTTATGCCGAGTTTTGTCGAACAATTCCGTGGATCCACAGTCCTTGGAACCGCCTGCTTGTCGAAATGCATCTCCCAGACTGCAGTCCTTGTCATGGTCCCAATAGACTTGCCAATTTCCCGCTCCATCCCCACCGCGCGGCGCACCATCAGTCAGTAGCATGAGAGTGGATGAATGCGGAAAACGGGTTGCATGCCCGCGGAGTCGACTGTGGTTGCGGACGGCATTGACTCCCCCCGGATCGCCCCAACCCAAGGCGGGCTCATTAAATGCATAGCTATTATACCCGTTTCCGCCGCCGCCAACCGTGGCACCAAATCGACCACCCTCACGGTCGGAGGGACAGACGAAAAGTTTACGAACGGTACCCTGCTGAATATCCTTTTCCAGGTTTGCCACCGAGTCTGTACGGATTTCCTGCCCCAGCATCGGCGCTAATGATCCCATGATGGACATGAGATTGAAGGGCCCCCCGCTCGGCCCGTAGTAATCATATTTTTGCTGATTTGGATCCTGGCAAGCCACCGGTGTCGTTCCGGGTTCGATCTGGCCCACCAAAGGCATATAGCCGCGATGCTCGTTGGCGTGGAGGATTAAAGCCATCAGAATTTGCTTCTGATTTGCGCCGCACTTGATCTGATTGGCACTCTCGCGGGCTTTGCTCAACGCCGGCAGGAGAATGCTGATCAACAGCGCGATGATCCCGATCACCACCAAAAGCTCGACCAGCGTGAACGCACGACGCGAGCGAGACACGGTAGAAAACTTGAAGCGCACGACGGCTCCTTGGACAGTGAAATGAACAACCTTTGGCACGACCGATCAACTGCCTGCAGTTCCGCTCAAAAACCGAACCCGACGGCTATTTGGTAGAGTGTAGCAACGTTTTCCTCACGCGTACAACTGTTTTTTGTTGCCTTCCAAGCCTTAAAAGTGATTCGTCCACTTCAAAATTTCCTGCACTGTTTGGGCCATCCGATCACTACAGCAAATGCTCCAACACCTTCGCCGAACACAGCACCCCCGGCATCCCCGCCCCCGGATGCGTGCCGGCCCCGACGAAATACAAGCCTTCGATATCCTCGCTTTTGTTGTGGAAACGAAAATATGCGGACTGCCCGAAGGTCGGCTGGATCGAAAACCCGGTGCCGTGCAGCGTGTTGAGATTATCCCGGAAATGTGACGGCGTCACATAAAAATCCTCCGCGATGCACTCCCGCAATCCCGGCATCACCGTCTTTTCCAACTCATCGACCACGATATCCCGATACTTCGGCCCCATCGTCGCCCAATCGATATCCCCCAACAAATTCGGCACGGGGCAAAGCACGTAAAAGCTGTCGCAACCGGGAGGAGCCATGGAGGGATCGGTGGCGGTCGGGCGGTGGAGGTAGAGGCTCAGATCGTTTGTCGCGAGTTTTTTCAGGTTGAACATATCGCGAAGCAGCTCGGCGTAGCGGTGGCCGAGAATAATCGTGTGATGGGCGAGATCGGGATAGGGGCGAGTGGTGCCGAAGTAGAGGACGAAGAGGCCCATGGAGAATTTTAGATTGGAGATTCGGCGGTCGGTCCATTTTATGCGATTGCCAGACGACACGAGGTATTTGTTTGTATAGGGCGAGTCGGAATTGCACACGACAATGTCAGAAAACATCCGTTTCTCCCCTCGAAGCATGACACCGAATGCTACACCGGCGCTGCCGGACCGCTTTCGTCCCGGCGGTGGACCGACCAATACATTTGCAACTTCTGTATCAAGAGAAATTTCAATCCCCTCCTCCTCCATCAATTTCCCCAACCCCGCTACGATCGCCCCGGTTCCGCCCATCGCAAAATGCACCCCCCATTCCCGCTCCAGATATTGAATGAGCGAATAGATCGACGTCGTGTTAAACGGGTTCCCGCCGACGAGCAGGGGCTGAAAGCTGAACACCCGCCGCAGTTTGTCGCTTTTGATGTATTTGCACGTCATCTGCCAGACGGTTCGCCAAGTACCGAGCTTCATCAGTTGCGGGGCGCACTTGGCCATCGACCAGAACGTATGGAACGGCTGATCCCCCAACTGCGTGAACCCGACATCGAAAATCTTTTTCGTCTGCGCCAGCAGCTTCAGATACCCGTCGCAATCCGCCGGTTCGATCTTGCGGATTTCGGCCAACGTCTGTTCGAGCGTGCCGCCGTAGTCGAAGTGGGTGCCATCGGCAAAGACGATGCGGTACCAGGGATAGAGCGGAACGAACTGGACGTAGTCCTCGCGCTTTTTGCCGAAGAGCTCGAAGAGTTCGTCAAAGAGAAACGGAGCGGTGATGACCGTGGGGCCGGCGTCGAATGTGTAACCGTTGCGATGGTACACCGTCGCCCGGCCACCGAGTTGATTCTGCTTTTCCAGCAGCGTCACCTCGTAACCGCGATGCCGTAGTCGAAGTGCGGCGGCGATTCCGCCCAAACCCGCGCCGATGACAATCGCTTTTTTCCCCTGGCCGTCGGTGGTGTTTGACATAGGTGCCTGATGAGTCGCCGACATCATATAGCCCGGCGTTTACACCGGTGAAATGTAAACCGGCGTAAACGCCGGGCTAGGTGAAAAGAACGTTGGAAGGATAGTCGCACAACGACTTCAGGTCTTGTATGCGTGCAGGAATTCGTTCGCCGACTTCAGCACATCCTTGGCGGTGGCGTAACCGAGACGTTCGATCGCGGACTCAAAATCGAGCCATTCATAGCCGACATGTTCGGAACTCAAACGCACTTCGCGCGACTCAACCCGAGCTAAAAAGTAGATGACGCTCTTCCGGACCAATCCGCGTTTGGACCTGAAAAAATAGGCGATTTCGCGGGAGAATCCGGGAATCAGTTCCACATCGCAGATGCCCGTCTCCTCCATCAACTCACGGCGGGCGGCGGTCTGATCATCCTCACCCTTCTCCACATGTCCCTTGGCATAATCCCAGTATTTTCCATAGTCCAGCAGAAGGTATTGCGCGCGGTTTTTTCCATCTCCCAAAAGGCGATAGATGATCACTCCCGCAGAGCGTTCTTGTGACGTCATTGGAATTAAAAACCCAGGGAGCAAGCTCCCTGGGCGTTAAGGCGACAAAGACAAATTTGATTGAAACACTTTTATGTGAGTTTATCGCTATAAAGGTCGATTCGCGAACCCAAAAATCAGGAACACGGTGAATAACACGAGAAATACAAACATCATTGTGCGGCCGATGCCAGCGCTCATGCCAGCCACGCCATTCGCGCCGAACACGTAGGCCAGAATCGATAGTACAAAAAACAAGATCGCCAACCAGAATAAATTGCCAAGGGCATGGAACTGCGACAGCAGGAATACCGATTCGACGACCATGTCATTCTCCTAAGAAATTCCCCTTTGGAGTGGCGCAATACATCGCCACAGACGTTTAGGAGTAGTTGCAAAAGAGGTACCGGGATGACGACCTTGGTATTGAAATTTCCGGCCCCCTCCCCCCATGAGTACATCGGGGGGAGGGGACAGGACGCGGGATAAATTTTATCTTTGAATGGTAGGCCATACCGCCACCGTACAGACTGTATGTCCGATCCGGTCTAAAATGGCCGTGGTGCGAACTTGCCTGAAGCCGGCCAGGACTTCTTTCCGCATCAATATCCCCTCGAAAAGCTCGATATCTTTCGCCAGCACGGCATCGCTTTCATTGAACACCACCAGCGCCAACCCGGCCTCCCTGATCAGCGCATCTGTTTCCATTTTTCGGAGATCTTCGACCACCGCATCGCGCCATTGATTGCCGTACCCACCATGCCGGATGCCCCCTTCGCGAAACTGGTATGCCACTTTTACTTCAAGCCAGAGAGCTTCCTCAGGCGAACTTTGGTTGGGGGGATCGAAGAGGCTGGGAAGTGTACTATCCCGTTTCAGTGGTCGCCCGCTGGTCGTCAGCACCAGATCGCACCGTTTGCGATGCGTCAATTTTTTCCCGGCTGAAGAGGGATAATGCACCTCCCGAGCCACCTCGTGAAACAACGTCAAACCTTCCGCCAACACCGCCTGCAAATTTTTCTCATCCAGAACATCCAGCCCATACACCGCCTGCTCGACCCGCAGTTCCGCCTCCTTCCGCGCGATGATCCCGGCTAGTTGGTCGGCGAGGGTGAAAAAGTCGTAGGACATCAAGATGGCTAAATCGCGGTTCCCCTTATACACATTTACAGTCTGTTGATGAAGGTTCGATCCCATGCGACGGACCACACGCAACGGATGCCATCTTTAGCGAAAACATGGTAGGGTATCCTTGCGATTGAATTCGAAACAAAACCGAGACGCGCACGGATTTCGCGGGGAAGATCAGACCGAGCATGACGCAAACTCTTTCTTACCCCATCACTCCCGAAACCGAGCGCCCCTCCTGGAAGGACTGGCTTCAAAAGCTCGGTGCCTTGGCCGGTCTGGTCGCGGTCATCATTCTGTTCGCCTCGCTGCGACCGCGAACCTTTCCGACGATCGGCAACCTCAAGCTGATGCTGATCCAGACCGCCGTCGTGGCGATCGCGGCGCTGGGTATGACGCTGGTCATCGTGTCCGGCGGGATCGATCTGTCGGTGGCATCAACCATCGCCGTCGTCACCATGGTGGTTGCCACCTTACTCAATTGGAAAGTGCCTCCCTTTCTCGCGGCCCTCGGCGGCATCGGGGCAGCCAGTTTGCTTGGCCTCATCATCGGCCTGCTTATCAGCCAACTCAAACTGGTTCCCTTCATCGTCACCCTCGGCACCTGGAGCGCCTATCGCGGGTTGGCCAAGGGCATCGGGGGTGAGCAGGTCATCAACACCGACAGCACCTGGCTGAATGATCTGACGATCAACCCCACCGGCGCGATGCGCTGGACCTTGCTGGCCCCGAGCGTATGGATTGCGATCGTGCTTTCGCTTTTGGTGGCCGGCGTGATGCGATACACGAAATTCGGACGGCACGTCTTCGCCGTCGGATCCAACGAGCAAACCGCGCGGCTGTGCGGGGTTCCGGTGGAACGCGTGAAAATTTTCGTCTACATCATCTCCGCCACATTGGCGGGGGTGGCCGGCGTGTTGCAGTTTTCGTACATCAGCCAAGGCGATCCCACCACTGCCGCCGGGATGGAATTGAACATCATCGCGGCGGTCGTGATCGGCGGGGCCAGCTTATCGGGCGGGCAGGGAACCATTTACGGCACCCTGATCGGGGCGGCCATCATGACCGTCCTCGGCAACGGCTGCACCAAACTCGGGCTGCAAAACTGGGTGCAGGAGATCATGACCGGCGCGATCATCGTCTTGGCGAGCGCTCTGGATCGGTTCCAGCATCGAAGGGCGGATTAGGCGGCTGATTGTTGAACATTATGGACCACACGGAAGATAGACCACTACTGGCCGTAAATAAACCGGGCTGGAGCGCTCGCATAAACGCAAGCAGATCGCTCTTTTCCTGCGCGTTGGCGAACAGCGCAATTTAAATGGCATGAATTTGAATGCTTCAATCGTCCACGCGCTGCTCAAGCGTCTATTGCGGAATTCCAGTCAGCTCCCACTTTGGCTCATAATGACGGGGGTGGTGCGCATAGGCCCGGGTGATGAAGTCGGCATGTCCATCCATGAAAACCGCATTCCCTCGAGCTGCCGCGGCCGGCACGACGTAGCTGCCGCCAAGCGCCTTCTTTGTACACAACTGC
Organism: Humisphaera sp.; assembly: GCA_025351525.1. GTDB lineage: Bacteria > Planctomycetota > Phycisphaerae > Tepidisphaerales > Tepidisphaeraceae > JANXVV01. The sequence continues at coordinate 10,842 of JANXVV010000575.1, forward strand.
TGAGTAATTGAAGGTGTGTTTTGATTGCCCCGATCGTGCCGTACCGCCAGAAGATTTGGAGTGCGCATGGCCCCATTTCCATCGTCAATATTCGAATCATCCTCTTCATAGAACATTATTTTTTCGGCCCCGTTTCGCACTTCGACTACGTTGGTCGCCACATCAAACATGTCATAGTTTGCGAATGTCGCTGCAGTCGTAAACGGATCTTGAAACGGCGCTACTGCGCCGGGTTCCCTGATGTTCATTCGGCTATTCATTACATAGCTATAGGGGTAAGCGGCCGGTGGCGTGCCGAAGAGTCGGTGCGCATCGAAGCTGTCGGTGGGGCAAATCCACACCTTGGCGCTGAATTGACCCATCTCACGTGCAAGCGCACCGGTCATTGGGTCGACGGTTCCGATGGGTAGCCATGCGACAAAATCGTACTCTTTCGATGGGCCGCCAAAGGGGGCTGAGCGGGGAAACTTTCCCTTGTTGGCCGCCAGATACTGAACCATCATGGTTCCGATCTGCTTCATGTTGCTCAGGCACGCCACGCGATTCGCACTCTCGCGTGCTTTGCTCAGCGCCGGCAAGAGAATCGAGATCAAAAGCGCGATGATCCCGATCACCACCAACAGTTCCACAAGAGTAAAACCCTGGCCACTCGCCCGATCGCTATTCCGACGAAAAACGATTGCCGACATAGAACACCGGTCGCTTTCTGAAATTACCACTTTTAAAAAATCAGCACGCTTGAATTGAAAATCTTAACGCCAAAGGCTTGAAAATCAAATAAAATTCCCGAGTTTATTGTCCATGACAAATTGTCTTGATTTTCGACTGCTCCTCTCTCTTACATGGCAAATAAAGTGGTTGCCATTCTTGGATCAATCGTTGACTCAATGACCTCATTCTCAAGGCAATCTCCATATCTACCTAAAAGCGTGCTTGCATTGCAGCCCTTGTAACGATTTCATCGCTTGGTATTTAATTGGTACGGAAAATGCATTAAAGTTATTCGCGCGGTCGATGATTCATCGCAGGCAACCTAGTGGAGAAACCCAAATGATCGCCAGTCTTCCGATGTGCTGCTCCCCTCAGGCGTTTGAATTGCTCGCCAGTCAGATTCCCACTTTAAATTCACCCGATGCCATGCTTCAGTGTGCGTGTGCCGTTGCGATGCACGAGCATCCTGGCCTGGACCCCGCCTCCGTGGATACCACCATTCAGTCATTCACCGATACTATCCGTTCGCGGGTGCATGGCCATCAGCCCCAGGCACTTTTGGCGCACATGCACGAATTTTTGTTCGAGGAACAAAATTTCGCCGGCAATACTCTCGATTATTACAATCCCTCGAATAGCTATTTACCCAACGTGTTACAGACGAAGCTCGGCTTGCCGATCACGCTGAGCATGGTCTATCGTATGATCGCCGAACGACTCGGGTTCCGCAGTTGGGGAGTCGGTCTTCCGGGCCATTTCATGTCCGGTATCGAAGTTGAAGGCAAACCTTTGCTAGTCGATGCTTTCGCCGGCGGTCGGATTATGACCGCCTCCGAAGCCCACGACCGCATGAAGGAAATTTTTGGGGCGGAGATTGAATGGTCCGACGAGCTTTTAAAACCCGCTTCCAATCGCCATTGGTTGACGCGGATGCTTCAGAATCTGCTCAACATTTTCGGTTCCGCCGGTCAGTACACCAATGTCGCAGCGATGCTGGAGATGGAGATTTTGCTTTGGCCGGAACAAACCCGGCTGCAACGGGATTTGGCGTTGGTGCTGGCCCGTATCGGTCTTTCAACCCGCTTCTGTTTGGCTCGAACGCTATCTCGACGGCAACCCGGATGATCCACAGACGGATGATTTGAAGCAGTTGCTGGACGTGCTTTCGGCCTAAAAATTTAGATGTACTGCTCAAGCCGAGGGCGGAAGCCGTAGGC